>DAOTXG010000235.1:0-4720 GCA_034435515.1 Anaerolineales bacterium | reverse complement strand
CGGCGCCGTTCCGGCGATAGCCCCTGGGCCGGCTGGCCGTCGTAGTTGTCTGGAGAATGAGTCTGGTCCGTCACGCCCGATGCCTCCGCGTGTGTTTCAGCGAACGATGATGTTCTGCAACGAGTTTGAATCGCGGTTGGCAATCCACAATTGGCCGCCGTCGAAGGTGAAGGCGAATGGGCCGATGCCGACGGAGATCGCCGTCCCCACGCGGCCCGTAGCCGGATCAATCGCCTGCACACTGTTGCTCCAGTAATTGGCGACCCACAGCAGTTTGCCATCATAGAAGAGCGCCTGTGGGTTGTTGCCGACTTCGAGGGGCGGCTCGACCTGCCGTGTGGCGGTCTCAATGGCCTGGACCGTGTCGTCCTCGCCGTTCGCCACCCAGACGCGCCGGCCGTCCCACGCCAGCGCGCTGGCTCCATAGCCGACGGTCAGCGTGACGCCGTCGGCGTGCCGGGTGACCGCCTCAATCGTCTGAACGGTCTGGTCGCCCTGATTGGCGACCCACATCAGCCGCCCGTCGTGCACCAGCGCCGCCGGCCCGTTTCCGACCGGGAGGACGGCGATGACCGCCTGCGCCTCCGGGTCGATGACCTGCACCGTTCCGCTGAGATAATTCGCCACCCACAAGCGGCTGCCGTCCCAGGCCAGGGCCTGCGGCCCGGCGTTCACCGGGATGGGGCTGCGGAGGCGGTTGGTTTCAATCTCGAGCGCCTGCACCGTGTTGTCGTCGTAGTTGCTCACCCACAGGCGCTTCCCGTCAAAGAGCAGCCGCTGAGGGTTGCGCCCGGCGCCGAGGATGGAAACGATCGCGCCCGTGTGCGGGTCAAGCGACTGGATGACGTTGCGATTCGGATAGGCCACCCACACCCGCCGCCCGTCGAACGCCAGCGCGGTGGGCGGCTCGGAGACCGAACGGGCCGGGAGCAGGTCCCCGGCAATCGGATCAACGGCCTGCACGGTGTTGTTCTGCCGGTTGGCCACCCATAACCGATCTCCATCAAAGGCCATCCCATCCGGGAGCGTGCCGACGGGGATGGACACCCCAGCCTGTTGGGTGGCAGGATCAATTGCCTGGAGGACGTTATCGCCGTAGCAAGACACCCAGATACGCTGCTCGTCAAAGAGCAGGCTGATGGGATTGTGTCCCACGGGGATCGGCTGGCCGGTGAAGTCCTGTGTGAGATCAATCGGCGTGACGGTGTGGGCGTCGTAGTTGGCGACCCACAATTTGCGGCCGTCGAAGGCCAGCGCCCACGGCCCAGGTGTGGCGTAGATTTTCCCCGTCAGCCGGGCACGCGGGTCAATCGCCTGCACGGTGTGGCTGAAATAATTGGCGACCCAAATCCGCGCGCCATCGTACACCAGCGCAATCGGACCGCCGCCGACCGGGATGGCCGGCTCGACGAGCGCCGCCTGAGTCAGGTCAAGGGTATACACGGCGCTGCCGGCGTAATCCGCCACCCACAGGTAGTTCCCCTCGACCACCATCCCGCGCGGCTCGTCACCGACTTCGATGACCACGTCGGGCTGGCCCGTGTCCGAGTCTATCGCCGTCACCGTCCCATCTTCAGCATCCGAAACCCACAGGCGCTCTCCGTCGAAGACGATGACGCGCGGCTCAGTGCTGACGGAGAGAGGCTCGCCGGCCTTGCCGCTCGCCGGGTCAATGGATTGAATGGCACCGTCTTCTCGATTGATCACCCACAACCGCTGGCCGTCGAAGGCGAGTTGCGTGGGCAGGCGGCCCACCGGCACCAGGCCGCTTTTGTCGAACAGACCTTGCACGACGGCGTTGGCGAGTTCGGCGCGCGTCACGGCGAGGGCGGCGGCGGTCTCGGCCTGCGCCTGGCTGGCCGCCGCGGCCTGCGCGGTCGCCACGCTCTGCGCGCCGGCGGCTTCACTGGTCGCCCGCAGAATGTCCGCCTGGGCGGCAGCGGCCTCGGCCTCGCTTTTCTGCCGCAGGGCCTGGGTGGCCTCCACCTGCGCCGTGGCCTGCGCCCGCACGGCGCTCCGCCGCTGTTGCTCCGCGCCGAACGCGGTCAGCGCCGACACGACCCCGGCGATGATGAGCACGATCACGAACCCAATCCCGGCTCGCAAGTACCCCTGCCGCCTCCGCGCTGTCTTCTCGCTCAGGTCGAGCAACTTCCTGGCCGAATCGCTCAAGGCCAGCTCGTTCCGGCGCGGCGCGAGGATCGCCAATTTGTCGTCGCTCAACAAGGTCTTGAAGCGCTCGAAATTGTGCGTCTCCTGTTCGATCAACTCCTGCGCGGCTTTGCGCGCCTGCACCGCCGGGTCTACCTTGATCTGCTCCAGCAGGTAATCGTGCGTCAGTTCAAATGATAGGCCGGAGGTGGTCTCGTAGCCCTGCTGGGCGCTGGACGAGAGGTCGTGAACGCGGACCAGGCGGCTGTCTACCAGTTGATCGAGCACTTTATCAAGCGTGGCCGGGGCGACGGTGGTTCCGGTTCGACTTTCGCTCACCGTGTCGCTCACCAGGCCGGCGGCGTTCAGTTCCACCAGGATTTTGGCGCGGGAGCGTATCAGCCGCCGCCCGTCGGCGGAGATGAGCGCCTCCAGAACCCGCTCGGCCACCTGACGCTGTTCGGGCGAGAGATCGCGGTTGAGCACGCGCTGGAGGTGGCCGCGCAAGATGCCCGCCGCGCCGCCCAGCCGGTCGTACAGCGCCTGGGTGATGGTCTTCTCGCCCCCCGCGAGCTCCTCGTACAGAGCGGAGCAGACCAGTTGAATTTGCGGCGGCTGGACGGCCTGGCCGCCCAGGTCATCCAGCATCACATCCACTTCTGCAGTCTCGAAAGTGATGCCCCGCCGCCGGGCCGGCTCAATCGCCACTTCGCGCGCTTCCTCGCGGTTGAGACGGTTCAGGCGCAAGTCATTCTCGAAGGGATTGCGGATGGTGGGGCGGAAGGCGGCCAGGTTGCCGAAGAACTCGGTGCGCATGGACAGTATCCAGCGCACGCCCAGGCTCTCGTCGCCGAGGCACTCGGCCAATTCGCGGACGAACTCGGCGCGGGCCGGCTCGTCCAGTTGGGTGAAGAACTCTTCGAACTGGTCGAGGAAGATGAACATCTGGCAGGCCTCGCCGACCAGGGCGTTTATTTGCTTGAGGAAATCCCGCAGGGGGCCGGTGGCCAGCAGGGGTGTGTTCCCCAGGTCGGAAATGAACAGGCGCTTCAACGCCAGCGCCGGCTCGACGTTGTAGGGGCGGAGGTAGACGGGCAGATGCCCGGCGGCGATGAGGCGCGGCATGACGCCCGCCTGGACGAGCGACGACTTGCCCGCGCCCGACTCGGCATGCAGGACGGTGAGCGGGCCGCGCTGGAGATTGCCCAGCAGGGCCGCGATGGCCTGCGACCGGCCAAAGAAGATTTCGGCGTCGCTCAGGCGGTATTCGAGCAGGCCCTTGTAGGGGCTGCTCTGCTCCGTGTCGGCGCGGTCGCTCGCGCGCGCCTGCAGGCGTTCGGCGAAAGTCTTGACCCCCTGCGCGAGATACCGGGCTTCGATGGCCTTGTCCTGCTCGGCTTCCTCGGCGGCGGTCAGCGCGCGCTGGACGATGTTCTGGATGTTGTTGATAATCTTGTCGCGCCCGACGACATCGCCGCCGACCGACAGGCTGCCGCCCGCGACATTGATGTCAATGCTCACGCTTTACTCTCCTGACTGGAGATTGTACTCTCTCTCAGGAATCCTGCGAACTGGCGATTACACGTTGACCAGGGCCTTTCCAAAATCGTAGGAGCGGCTTGTAGCCGCGACCTGGCCAGGGATTGCTGGCCGCCACCGCGGGCACAACCCGCTCCTACGGCGCAAAAGGTGGTATGGGTCAGCGGTGGGGAAGGTCGTTCCGCAGGAGCAGTCAGCCGGCAGAGGGGGTAAGGCCGGCGCTTAGCCCGTAGATCTCCTGGTTCTTACGATACAGGTAACGGACGTATGGCCCCACCTGGATCGGGCCGCCCACGACCTTCTCCAGCGTCTCCTTCGGAGTGAACTTGCGCCCGCGCCGGTGGAGGTTCGCGCGCAGCCATTCGCGCAGGGCCGTGAACTCGCCGCGCTCGAACTGCTCGTAGAGGTCGGGCACCGCTTCCAGGGCCTTCTCCCAAATCTGGCAGGAGATGATATTGCCGAGTTGGTAGGTGGGGAAGTAGCCGATCATCCCGGCTGACCAGTGGATGTCCTGCAGCACCCCCTGCGCGTCGTCGGGCACGTCCACGCCGAGATAGGACTTCATGGCTGCGTTCCACGCTTCAGGCAGGTCGCGCAGCGCGAGTTTGCCTTCCATGATCTCCTGCTCCAGCTCGAAACGCAGGATGATGTGTAGGCCGTAGGTGGCCTCGTCGGCCTCGACGCGGATGAGCGAGGGCCAGACTTTGTTGATCGCGCGGTAAAACGATTCCGCGTCCACGCCGCCGAGCTGCTCCGGGAACGCGGCTTGCAGTTGCGGGAAGAAGAACTTCCAGAACGGGCGGCTGCGCCCGACGAGGTTCTCCCACATGCGGCTCTGCGATTCGTGCAAACCGCTCGACGCCCCCCGGCAGAGCGGCGTGCGCTCCAGCGCCGGGCTGACCTGATGCTCGTACAGCCCGTGCCCAAACTCGTGCATCGAGCCGAACAGCGCCGGGTTGATGAAATCTTCGTAATAGCGGGTGGTGATGCGAATGTCGGTCGTGGACGAATTGCTGGCGAACGGATGCAC
>DAOTXG010000234.1:0-5804 GCA_034435515.1 Anaerolineales bacterium | reverse complement strand
GAAGGATTCACCATAGCCTCCGTCCGGGCTGTACACCCCGACAAACCAGGCATACTGGATACCGATACTGAAACCGTTGGGCAGGCTGGTGAGCGTATAACTGCCCACATAGCCCAAAGACGGATCGGTCCACCACCACGGAACGCTATCGGCGGGGTCAAATAAGTTGAACTGGTAGCTGTCTGAGGGTGTGGCGGCGCGCGGCGTCCATTGAAACACGGCCGGTAAAGACACCGAGGCCCCACTGCTTGGCGAGACCAGGCCGATATTGGCAATGTCAAAATCGCCGATGCGGACATCAGAGCCGGCTGTGTAGGCAGTCAGCAGGCGTGTGCCCCAAAAAAACAGACGCGACGGGTCGGTCGAATTCCGGTAGCGCACGTAGTATCGCTGTCCAGCGCCCAGGCTGGGCGCGCCGGTGAAGGAATAGTCGCCGTCGGCAAGGGTCGTGAGGCTGGTCAGCGTGGACCAGGTTGAGCCGTTGTAGAAGCGCAAATCCAAAGATGCTCCGCTGGCCCCGACCCCGTTGTAAGTCACGGAGCCATAGATGCCCTGACCTCCCGTGGGCGTGCTGGTCGGTGTTGGCGTACTGGTCGGCGTGGGCGTGGCGCCAGTGGCACAGGTGTAGAGGCGCACGTCGTCCAGCCACCAGCCCCAATCGGCAACGCCTACGTCCAACCCCATGCGCCAGCGGAAGCGCACGCTTTGACCGGCGAGCGACGCCAGGTTCACCCGGCTGGAGAGGTAGCCGTGGCTGTCGGCCAGGAAGGCGGAGCGTCCGGCCAGTGGGTTGCCAGCGCCGGAAGCGATTGCTCCATCGTAGCCGTTGAAGTCAAACAGACTCCCGGCGTCGTCCCACGACGCGCCGCCATCCGTGCTGTATTCCACGACGCCCCCGTCATAATTCGGATTCTGAAACCCGTAGGCATGAGCAAAGTGCAGGTAAGCCCCCGGCGGGAGGGTAACGCTCGTGTTCATCGCCGCATACGAGTCGGAGACCGCGGCGGGATAGTCGTCCGCGTAGAGAAAGTGGAGGCCCGAATGGGCAAACTGCCCGTAAGGCGAGTCGTACCGCCAGCGGCTCGTCCCACTGAGCGCGCCAAAAGCCCAATTGCCGGCGCCGCTCTCCAGATCGTCAAAGAACAGGTTGACAGGCGATCCCCCGGCTGGGCACACGGGCGCGTCCGGGTTGTAGCCCGTCACCGGCTGCTGGTTCATCTCCACCGCGTTCGTGGCGTTGCGCACCTGCTGGCAGTCGTCGGCGGTGATCCCTGCCGTCCCCACCAGGTTGAGACAGCCCTGATATAGCGCGTCGTACAGGTCGGCGTAGTCCGCGCCGGAGACGAGCAGGTTGGTCTGGACTTCGTAATAAATCCTGGCCGTCTTAGGAATGCCCAGGCCGATCACCGTCTGGCCGTTAAACGCGCCGCCGTCAGTCATTAAGTATACCGCTTTGTTGTTCACGCCGCTGTTGATGTGCACCCCGCCATTATCCAGCGCACCCGTGTAGTACAAGCCGCTGGTCATCTTGTCCGGATCGTTGAATACGGTCGGGTCCTGCATATGGCGGAGTGCGCCCCGCCCGGAGATGTCTTCCCCCACCTGCCAGCGCACGCCCGCGCTGTCGTCGCCCGCGCCGTTCGTCAAATCGACGAACTCGCCCCACACGTCGGAGAATGACTCGTTGATCGCGCCCGACTGGTAGTAGTAAAACAGGTTTGACTCGTAGTCGGTGACGCCGTGCGTCAACTCGTGCGCGACCACGTCGTCGGCCAGGGGAAATCCATAGGCGTCGCCATAGACCATCTGCGCGCCATTCCAAAAGGCGTTGGCGTAGGAGGCGCTGTAATGCACGGTGGATCGGATCGTCATCCCGGCGTTGTCCATGCTGTCGCGGCCATGGGTATTCCAGTAGAAGTCGTAAGTGTGACCCGCGTAAACATGAGCGCTCACCGCATGGGAGTCGCCTGCGGAACACGTCGGGTTGGCCTCGTCGCAGACCAGCGTGCCAGGCAAGGTCGTGGTGTTCCCAGCCGTGTAGGTCCGGCGGTCTCTAGCCGCCTCCATCTGGTTGAAGTGCAGCGCCACGCCGCCGCGTTGAGCGTCAATCAGCGCCAGTTCGCGCAGGGGCAGCAGGTCCACCGCCGTCACTTCCATCCGCCAGACCAGCCGGGTTGGGCCGCCGCCCGGCCGGACCAGGCTGGGGTTGAAAATCCACAGCGCGGGTTGGGTCACAGTCAACGCACTCGGCGCTACCCCGTGCCATTTGGCGACCGCGTCCAGGGCTGCTTGCCGGGCGGCGTCCGCGTCAATCGCCGGCAGCGTGGACAGCGCGAGGTCGGGCAAGATTTCGCCGCTGGCCGAAAGGATATTATTCGCGCTGTCCACCTGGACGATCAACTCCCCGCCCACCACCGGGACGCCCTGATAGACCTGCTGGAAGCGCACCACGCTGCGCCGGGGGTCCGGCGTTCGCTCGCGCTTGACGGTCAGTTCGTCAACCGGGTCGGTCAACCCGAACAGAGCGCCATAGATGGAGAGAAAGCCCCGCGCCGCGTCCACCCGTGACGTCGAGGCGGGCAACGTCGCCGGCCGGGGAATCGGCCGCCCCGGCTCGGCCCCGATGAACCGGACCTTGCCCGTCTGCGTGTGATATGAAATTCTCGCCCCGTTTTGAGCCAGCCGGGCCGCGTCAGCGGAGGCGCTGCGCACCGGTTGTGGGGTCGGCGTTCCCTGTTGCGCCGGCTGCGCGTCCGCCGACGACTGGCGCCACGGCCCAAGCATTCCCACGGCCACGATCGTCGCCAAGAGGAGTCGCTTCGCCTTCTGAACACGGAAGGCGTTGGCCATTGTGTTCATGCTGGTCCTCCTTATTGGAATGTTAGCCGTTCTAGCCGTGATCGCGAGCGCGCACAGTATACACTATGGTCACGAATCAAAAGGATAGCAACTCGCCCGCCCGGTTGGTGAACAAGCTTCCTTGTATCTCGAAGTTCAATCCAATAATATCCCCACCTCGGCCAGCGCCTGGCGCAGCCTCTCCATATCTTCCTTGCGCACTTCCACGGCATCGGGGCCGAGGGCCTCGCCGAGGTAGCGCCGGACGCCAGGCGTGCGGCGCAAGGTTTCCAGCAGTTCTTTGCTCTTCAATTTCAGGACGACGGTTTCTTTGAGGGCCGCCTCGCCGCCGGAGCGCTCCCAGCGATGGAGCGCGCCGACGAGCGTTGGCGGGACGGCGTCGCTGCCCGCCGCTTTTTGCAGGAAGCCGAGGAGGTGGCTGACGCGGATGCCCTGTTTGGCCGCGCGGGCGAGGGAGGCAGGGGTGAGGCGGTAGAGATAATCCGTGTTGTCTAGAGAAAGCCAGTGCGAGATGCGGGCGACTTGAAAGCGGTCGTAGCGGCTGGCGGAGGCGGGGACGCGAATGAGACCATCCGCGCTGATTTGAAGAGCGGCGGCGGTTTCGCCCTCGGCAGCGGGCGAGGGCGCCTGGCCGAAGAAGGCGGCGGCGTAGGGAGTGAGGCGGAAGGCTGCCCCTACCCCCAGCCCCTCCCCCGTCGGAAGATTCCCCGACAGGGGAAGGGAGAGAGTCTCCCTCCCCTGTTCACGCTTTTCGTGGACGGGGGAGGGTCGGGGTGGGGGCGCAATCTCCACCAGTCCCAACCAGCACATTGGCTTCTCAATGATCCATCGCACGAGCGCGCCGTCCACGCGCTCCCAGTTCTCGAAGCCGCGCAGGTAGGCCTGTGTGGCCGCGTCGCGGATGTACCACGAGTCGTAATCTCCAGCCGGGCGCTGAAAATCCGGCTTGCGGTCCTTGACGGCGGCGACAAACGCCTCCAGCGACCACCACTCGCCGGGCGGGACCTGTTTGAACAAATCCAGGATGGCCTGGCGCGCGGTGAAAGGATCGTTGCGCCAGGCCTGGCCCTCGAAGACGAGGCCGGGCAGGTGCAGGAGGTCGTTCCACTCGCGCGAGTCGCGCCAGGCTGGCGCGAGACTTGCAACCTGTTCAGCGCGCGAGGCTTCGAGGAAGGGCCTGGCCCGCGCGGGTTCGAGTTTGAGCGGCGAGCCGCTGGCGAGGCCGAGGTGAATGGCGAGATGAAGGAAGAAATCCAGCGCCTCAGGCAGGCGCAGAAAGCGGCCGAGGACCTCGCGGTGTTTGCGCGGGAACGACGCGCCTTCGAGCCGGACGACGGCGATTTGCAGGTAGGCCAGCAGCGTGGCAACGTCATCAGGGGCGGAGTCAAGTGACAGGTGACAGGTGACAGGTAGCAAGAAAGGATGACCGGGCGGAGTCGGGGCTGGCAATTCAGGAGACCCTGTTGGCAGAAGCGGCAATAAATCATCCGGGATGAAGATGAATTCCTGCGGGCCTTGACCCTCGTCGAAGAACGCCCGCCCGATCAGGCCGCGATACCATAGGCTTTCAGCCGGCGAAGGGGCGTTCCGCCACGGCTGTTCGCGCTCGCGGCGGTTCGCGCCCATCGCGCGCAGTTCGCCGTATTTGCGCGTGAACACGGCCAGCGTCAGGCGCTCGCGCCGCAGGGCGTCGAGCGCGGCGCGGGCCTCGGCCGGCAGGGCGCCGACGACTTCCTGCGCCAGTTGAGGCGGGACGCTCCGCAGCTGCGCGGCCAGCTCGTCGGCGGCCTCGCGCACATGGCCGGCTTGCAGCTCGAGGCCCCACTGCTCCGCGATGACGCGCAGCAGGCCGAGATCGTAATCACGGAGGACGCGCTGGAGGGAGGGCATGGGGCGAACAAGTTCCTCGAGTTCCCCAGTTCCCTGAGTTCCCTTAGTTCCTTCAATTCCTTGTGCTGCTGTGTAAGGGGAACTCAGGGAACTCAAGGAACTCAGGTTCACACAAGTACCTGTATCGCGCCGGGGACGAGGGTCATTTCCACGCGCCGCACGTCGGCTTCGTAGGGCGCAAAGAGCTCGCCGTCGAGGTGGATGGGCAGCGCGCGATCGGCGTCAATCACCAGGTGGGTGGTCTGCCGGATCGTCACTTCCCGCTCGCGGACGTGCGTGCCGTTCATGAACTTAGGGAGGAGTTGCAACATGCGCAGGCGCGAGACGGGGGGGACGTAAACGAATTCCACCACGCCGTCGTCCACTTTGGAGTCGGGCGTGGTGAGGAACCCGCCGCCCTCGCGCGGGCCGTTGCCGACGGTGAGCAACAAAATCGGCTGATCGAGCGTCCCGCCATCGTAGGTTACTTTCATGTGCGGGGCGTCGAAGTGGTTGGCGATCGTGAGCAGCGTGGCGGTGAGATACATCACAAAGCCGTAGAGATGGGTGATCTTGCGGCTCTGGATGTTGATCGCGGCGTCGAAGCCGATGCCGGCGGTGTTGACAAAGTATTCGAGGCGGCCCGCGCCGTCACGCACCCGGATCGCGTCTACGGCGCGGGCCGCGCCGCCGAAGACGCGCTTCATCGCCTCCTGATCGTTGGTCTGAATCCCGGCGGCGTGCGCGAAGTCGTTGCCCGAGCCAATGGGGACGACGCCCAGACGCGGGCGCTGGATGGCGTCAATTTTCATCAGGCCGTTGACGACTTCGTGCACCGTGCCATCGCCGCCGAGCGCGACGATCGTTTTGTAGCCCTTGATGCCCGCTTCGGCGGCGATCTCGACCGCGTGGGCAGGATACTCGGTGCCGCGCCAGTCGGCCCCGCCCATCTCGTCCACCAGCGCGCGCAGGTCGGAGGCCCGCTGGCCGGAGCGGCCGCGGTCGGAGTTCGGATTGAAAACGAGGAGCGTATTGTGCATGGCGAACCTGCCTGTCTCAAATCCCAATAAGTCCTA
>DAOTXG010000233.1:0-3995 GCA_034435515.1 Anaerolineales bacterium | reverse complement strand
TGCCCGATGCCAGGGCCGGACGTGGCGCCCGCCGCCGGAGACCCCGTCGGCGCTGGGCCCTCTGAGGCAGAACGAGTGCAGGCCGCCAGCGCCAACCCGGCGATCAGGGCCAGCCTCAGGATGCTGTGTAACTTGGAATTTTTCATCATATCCTCCTCGGGCGAATCCTATGCGCGCCGCCGCCCGGATGATTGCAAACGGAATATAGCACAATCCGCTCTGGGCGCAAGCAAAGCGGACTGGCTCATCAAGGCTTTTTCCAAGTCGTCGGAGCCGTGGGAGCGGTTTGTAACCGCGACCCTGATGGGGCTCGTAGCGCCGTTCGTAGTGCGCTACGCCAGTAGCGCTGCAGTAATCGTGCCAGGCGGCGCGGGGAGGCCGGAAGACCTGGGCGATTTTCTGGGCGGAATTCAGGCGTATGGAGATTAGTATGAACCTGGTATGAAGCGCCGATAGGCCCAGTATCCTAAAACTGGGTTAGCATGATAAATAGATTAACGGGTGTTTCTAACTAATTGCCGACCACCTGTGTTTACCCGGTCGGCCTTCTGTCTGGCGCGCACAATTACACAGGAAGGAGGTGATGGAGATAGCCGGAGTATGAGGCCAGGCGCAACATAGGGATACGACACCGAGAATCAGATGTCAGTTGATTCAATACGGAGGTAAGAATGAAACCCAAACACCGCAAATCCAAGTTCTGGCGGTCGTCGGCGCTTTTGATGTTGTTGCTGGCGCTGCCCCTGGGCACAGTTCTGGCGACAGACGGCAACCTCCCTGGCGGCACGTCTATTTCAGTAGACATAACCGCCCCAAGTGATGGCGCTGTTAAAGTATTTCCGCCGGGGAGTATAGACCTGGAAGGGACGGCGTCCGTGGGCGAGGGTGTCATCATCAAGGACACCACAGTCGTGTATATCATGGACGTCTCTGACAGCATGAACGACAGCGCGGGCGTGGACTGCGATGGCATCGCGGGTAATGACTCCCGGTTCGTGTGTGAGAAGGAGGCGGTGGAGGCCGCCAATACTGCCGCCGGGGCTGCTACCTCATCTGTTGACCTGACCGGCCTTGGCTCGTTCCATGGCAACTTCGGTACAGATACGTGCATCAGCACGGCGCACGATGTTGATCTCGGAACAGGCGGCAGTCAGCTTCTCGTCGATCCCAACCTGGACGGGGACAGCAACGGTGTCGCCGATGTCGAGCAAGTGGCCCTGGGGCTTGTTACCGGGGGCTCCACCTGCTACTTTGGCGGGCTTCAGAGGGCAAATGAGATTCTCGCGGGCAGTACCAACGCGATTAATCTCATCTTCTTCATGTCGGACGGCCTCAACAACACCGGCCCCTCTGTTGCCTCCTTCACCCCGACGAATTTCGGCTCAAACACCAGGATTCACGCCTTCGCGATGGGCCTCGCCGTGGACTGCAGCAGCGATCCCTTCGGGAAGGGTAGCCTCAACGCTGTGGTGGCAGAGTCAACTCTCGCAGGGGGTACCTGCCAACAGGTCACGGACCTTTCGGACCTTGCTGATTTGATAACCGAGGCCCTGGGCTCCAGACTGGTGTCTATTGAGCGCCGGCTGGATGGCGGGCTGTTCGTGGACATCTCTGCCAGCGCCGCCCCAGCTATTCCCAGGGATGGCCCAACTGGCGTCGTTACCTTTAGCGAGCCAGATATCCCCGCCGCGCCCGGAATTCACGAACTATGTGTCAGGGCCAATGGGACTGACGGCGGCGGAGCAGGCTCCGTGACAGAGTGCATCGAGGTAACAGTCGCCGACATCAACCTGCTCCCGCCAACGGACACCAACGAGCTGGGGGTCAACCCGCCCCAGAGCCACACGGTCACAGCGGTGGTAGCAGCGGGTGCGGATGGCGGGGTTGCGGGCGTTCTAGTGAACTTTGAGGTCCTCGCCGGGCCCAACATCAGCGCCGCTGGTTCTGACACCACGGATAGCAACGGCGAGGCCACGTTTACCTACACGGCCGCCCAGGGCTTTGCCGGGCTGGGCACTGACGTGATCGAAGCCTGTTTCGGGCCGGACGAGCAGGGCGATACGGCCTGCGACACGGCCGAGAAGACATGGCGGGATATCACGCCGCCCGTGCCCGCCTGCACCGAAACTGTGAATCCGCACGGCAAGACCGTCCCGCCTGCCGGCAAGACCACACCGCCCGGCCCCAAGGGCGGTCAGAACGAGGACGGCTTCTACGAATTGACGGCCACGGACCTGGTGGATCCAGACCCGGACATCTTTGTGTTGGACACCGGCTCCGGGACGATCTTTGGCCCGTTCACCAGCGGGACCAGGATCAAGTACACCGAGGACGACGACGCCACGCCCGGCCAAAAGAGCATCGGCAGCAGCAGCGGCCAGGCCAGCGCCGTGCAGTGGCACATCATCGGCACAGGCGACGCCGCCGTCTACGCCGAAGATGCTGTGGGGAATACGTCTGATCCCCTGCCCTGCCTCGTCCCCCCGCCGCCCAAGTAATTCGCCGACCAGTTGGATGGGAGGCCTCTGCCTGACCGGGAGAGGTCTCCCCTTTCCAAAAAGCATTGGTCCCTGGACTCGAGCCGCCTTTCTTGCCGTAGGAGCGGCGCGAAGCGGGCACCCGCGATGGCGACCCGCGCCACCCGGTTATGTCGCGGCTACAAGCCGCTCCTACGACGTTACAACAGCCGTGACCTAACGCTTTTTGTACTTGACTCCCAACCCAAATGGGCTAAACTCTTCTACAGGCGGGCACGCTTCGCCAGCGGCGGGGACGCTCGGCACAAGGGAACGTCATCCGGGCCGTCCGGGCGCTGTCGCGGGCGGCCCGATTTTTTCAGGTGCGTGCTACAATCCGCCAGCGTCAAAAGGAACCGTTCAACGCGGATTTCAAGGAGCTTCTGTCAACGAATGACCAACCGCTTTGCGTAAACGAATTCCGCGCGGCGCATTATTCGCTTATTCGTTGAGTATTCGTTGACAGAGATGTCGAAGAATGGGGATGCATCAAGCACAATGACAAAACGCAAATCCCAGACTGCTGAGAGGCTGGAAAGAACACAGGCCGCCAAGTTGAGACCCGGCGGCCTGTTTTTTTCGAGACCTGTGGGGCCTGCTTCGCGAAGACCCCACAGATCTGGGGACCAGGTGAGAAAACCTTGAGAGTCTGGGGAGGAAAGCGGAAGTGTGGACGTGTCCCGCCTGGAAAAGCGCGTGCGCGAACGCTTCGGCATCCTGCCAGTGTTGATTGCGCCCGTCACGTCGCCGCGCGAGTTGCGCTGGGTGGGTGGACGGGGTGATCGGCTGGACGAGGGATCAGCCCCATGAGCGACTTTCCTTACTCGGCGGCTTATTCGCCTCCCGCGCCTGCCTGCGAATTGATGCTGATCGAGACCTGCGGGGTCTCAGAGACCCCACAGGTCTGGGGAGGAAATCGGCGTCGGCGTGCCTCCGCTCTCCCCAACCTCGACCGCCTAATCACTCCGCCGGAGGAGGTGCGTGACGACCGTCGCGCCGCTGCCGCCGATGTTCTGCGCCATGCCAATTTTTTCAGGAGCATGCTACAATCCGACATCATAGGACTTTCGAGGCAAGGGCCGATTGGACTTATGCCAACTGTATTGCGAGTAGGCCGCTACAGGTTCGCTTTTTTCAGCAACGAGAACCAGGAGGCGCCGCACGTTCACGTCAAAGCAGACAACAACCAAGCCAAGTTCTGGCTTGATCCCATTGAACTTGCATCCAATTATGGATTCAAGGCCCATGAGCTAAACGAGATTGAGCGGATTATCCGCCAGCATCAAAAGGAATTATTGGAGGCCTGGTATGAGCACTTCAGTTGAGAGTCTCCCCACAAGCAAGCGCAAATTTCGGCGCGCCTATGTGCCCAAGACGGCCCTGGCAAAAGCCGTCGAGTTCGCCGACGATATGATGCAGGTATTCCTGACCGACGGGCGCATCATCGGCGTGCCGGTCATTTGGTTCCCTCTGCTGCAT
>DAOTXG010000232.1:0-11777 GCA_034435515.1 Anaerolineales bacterium | reverse complement strand
ATCCTGTTCGTGGACGAAGTTCACCGCTGGAACAAGGCCCAGCAGGACGCGCTCCTCCGGCACGTCGAAGACGCCACGATTGTGCTGATCGCCGCGACGACCGAGAACCCGTATTTCGAAGTGATCTCCGCACTCGTCTCGCGCTCGCGCGTGTTCCAACTCAAGGCCCTCACGGACGACGACTTGCGGCGCGTCACCCTGCGCGCCGTGGGCGACCCGGAGCGCGGCTACGGCAAATTGGACGTCGTGCTGGAGGACGACGCGCTGGCGCACCTCGTCAACATCGCGGGCGGCGACGCGCGCAACGCGCTCAACGCGCTCGAACTCGCCGTCGAAACCACCCCGCCGGACAAGGACGGCGTGATTCGCATCACGCTCGAGGTCGCGCAGGAGTCCATCCAGCGCCGCGCGATCCTGTACGACAAAGACGGCGACGCGCACTACGACACGATCTCGGCCTTCATCAAGAGCGTGCGCGGCTCCGACCCGGACGCCGCGCTCTACTGGCTCGCCAAGATGCTGTACGCGGGCGAAAGTCCGCGCTTCATCCTGCGGCGGCTGCTCATTCTGGCGGGCGAAGATATTGGATTGGCTGACCCGATGGGACTGGTGGTGGCGAACGCCGCGGCGCAGGCATTTGAATACGTTGGACTCCCCGAAGGCATTTATCCCATTGTGGAAGCGACCCTGTATTTAGCCACCGCGCCCAAGTCCAACACGGCTACGGCTTACTTCAAGGCCTATCAGAAAGTGGAAGAAGAGGGCAAGGTGGACGTGCCGCGCCACCTGCAAGACAGCAACCGTGACCGCAAGGGGCTGGGGCATGGCGAGGGCTACGCCTACCCACACGAGCAAGCCGGCCATCACGTGGGCCAGCAATACCTGCCCACCGCCCTGTTAGGCGCATATTTCTACAGGCCCTCGGAAGAGGGTTACGAGGCTCAGGTCGTCGACCGCCTGGCCCGCTGGCGCGCGGCGCAGGAGCAGGCGTTAGGGTTGAGCGAGACCCAGACTCTGGCTGACTTGAGTGAAGAGGAGATTACGGCCATCAAGCGAAAATCCGGCAGGCGCGAGGGGTGAATCGTTGTTAGCGACGACTTAGTTAGAACGGAAGGAGGTGAGTCTATCGCCAAAGTTGCCGAATTGAGGGATTGATCACGCGCACAGACAAGCTCTTTCAACCTTTCCTGTTCAGGAGGAGAACAATGCATGCCAAGAAATTCTTTTCAGCGATCGCGATCCTGGTGATCAGCGCGCTGATCCTGGGCGCTTGCGCCGCCCCCACCGCGCCGCCGCCGCAGACGATCATCCAGACCGTCGTCGTCGCCGGCACGCCCCAGGTTCAGACGGTTGTGATCACGGCCACGCCCGAAGCGCCCGAGGTTGAGCCGATCACCGTCATGGCGAACTGGGGCGGCGACGAGGAAGCTGGTTTCCGCGAAGTGCTGGATGCCTTCACTGCCAAGACGGGCATCCCCTACGTCTACGAAGGCACGCGCAATCTCGGGGTGGTGCTCCGGTCGCGCATCGCGGGCGGCAACCCGCCCGACGTCGCTATGGTTCCACGACCGGGCGAGGTGGCCGAATATGCTCGCTCGGGCGCTATCCTGCCGCTTGACGGGGTGCGCGGCGACGAAATTCTGCCGCCGGACATCCTGACGGAGAACTACTCGCAGGCGTGGATTGACTTGGGCACGGTGGACGGATTGTTCTATGGGCTGACCGTGAAGGCCAACTCCAAGAGCACGTTCTGGTACAAGCCCGCCTCCTTCGAGGCGTTGGGCGTCCAGCCGCCGGAGACATGGGAGGAGCTGACGGCTATCGCCGACGCTTACCTCGCCGCTGGTCAGACGCCGTACTCTCTCGGCGCGCTGGACGGTTGGACCCTGACCGACTGGTTTGAGAACATCTACTCGCGCGTGGCGGGGACCGACATGTACCTGAAGTTGTTCGTCACCCATCAGGTGGAGTGGACTGACCCCACTGTGGTGGAGGCCATGCAACACTTCGCAGAAATCGTGGATCCGTCCACGAAAATGGCTGGCGGGGTGGAGGGGACTCTCTCGACTGGCTTCATTGACGCCTTTAACGTCGTTCTGCGCCCGGACCCTGGCGCAGAGATGTACTACGAAGGCGGGTTCATGAGCTCTTTCGGCGAGCAGAACTTCCCCAACCTCGTCTGCGGCACGGACTACGCCTTCTTCCCCTTCCCTCAGATCAACGAGCAATGGGGCAAGCCGGTGGTGGGCGGCGGCGACCTGGCCGTGGTCTTCCGGGATCGGCTCGAACTCCGCGAGTTCATCCGCTTCTTAGCCAGCGCCGATGCCAACACCATCTGGGCCTCCGCCGAGAAAGGCGCAGTCGTCTCACCGAACAAGAACGTCCAACTTGACATTTACCCGCCGTGCAAGGGACTGGAAGCCGCGCAACTCACCCAGGCGGCCTCATTCGTCTTCGACGGCTCGGACCTCGCCCCCAGCGCCGTCGGCGGCGACGCGATGTTTACCGCCTTGCAGGACTTTGTCGAAAATCCGACGGAGATTGACCGCATCCTGACTTTCCTCGAAGAAGTGGCGGATCGGTCGTACTGACCGCTCGCCGCAGAGTGACAACCGCAGGGCAGCCCGGCGGGCGGGCTGCCCTCGTTCGGACACGCGCCGGAAGGAGGCCACAACCATGATAATGGGCAAGGACAAATGGACGCCCTGGCTGTACGTGCTGCCCGCTCTTTTCCTCCTGACGATCTTCTTAATCTTGCCAACGTTTCAGACACTTTGGCTGAGTTTCCACAGCGGCTTTGGTTTCAATCCGACGAAGTTCGTCGGCCTGGAAAACTACATTCGGCTGCTGACCCACGACCCATTTTTCCTTAACCTGGACCGATGGCCTCCCTCGGGGGCCGTGGTCAACAACGTGCTGTGGCTGGTTTTGTTCACCGCTGGCACGGTCAGCCTCGGCCTGGTGATCGCCGTCCTGGCCGACCGGGTACGCTACGAAGCCGGGATCAAGGCGGTCATCTTTGTGCCGATGGTCATTTCCGCCACCGCCGCCTCGGTCATCTTTCGCTTTGTCTATAGCCCCGATTCGACCGTCGGCGTGATCAACGCGCTCCTGATCGGCCTCTTCCCGCGTCTCGAACCTGTGCCGTGGCTGGGTCGGACCAGCCTGGTGAACTACGCGGTGATTGGCGCGGGCGTGTGGATCTGGACGGGACTGGCCATGACGGTGCTCTCGGCGGCCTACAAGTCCCTCGACCGCGAGGTGTTGGAGGCCGCCGCGGTGGACGGCGCCAACGCCTGGCAGACCTTCTGGCAGATCACGCTGCCCATGTTGTCCCAACCGATCACGGTGGTGGCGATCACGATGGTCATCAACGCGCTCAAGATGCTTGACTTGATTCTCGTGATGACCGCCGGAGGGCCGCGCAATGCCAGCCGCACCATCGCCTTTAGCATGTATTGGGAAGTGTTCAACAACACGGTGGCGGGCTATGGCAGCGCCATCGCCGTCGTTCTGCTGCTCCTGGTCACGCCCATCATTGTGTTTCAAATCCGCCGTTTCCGGGCGGAGGAGGGACTTCGATGAACGTCCAAACCGCCGCCCCTCGAGCGCCCACCGAGTCCTCGGCCGACCTCGTGCGCTGGCTCGCGCGCCTGGTGGGTCGAGGCGCGATCCATGCCACGCTGATCGGGCTGGGACTCATATGGCTGGTCCCGTCGTTGGGATTGTTTATCACCTCCCTGCGCTCCCCCGCCGACGTCGCCACTTCCGGCTGGTGGACCGCCTTTTCACAGGCCCGGTTTACGCTGGGCAACTACGCCGACGTCCTCGCGGCCCGAGGTTTTAGCCAGAACTTCGTCAATTCCTTTATTATCACCGTGCCCTCCACCCTCCTGCCGATCTTGATTGCGGCGCTGGCGGGCTATGCCTTTGCCTGGCTAAAGTTTTGGGGTCGGGATGTCCTGTTCCTGGTCGTGATTGCCCTCCTGGTGATCCCACTGCAGACGACCTGGGTGCCGGTCCTCCGTATGTTCAACGATCCCGTCGGCTACTTCCGGTTGGACTGGATACCTTTGCTGGCGCAACTGGACGTTAAGTTAACCGGATCGTTTGTCGGCATCTGGCTGGCGCACACGGCCTACGGCTTGCCCTTTGCCATCTTCGTGCTCCGCAACTTCTTCATCGGTTTGCCCAAAGAATTATTTGACTCGGCCAAAATAGACGGCGCCTCCGATTTTGGCATCTTCTGGCGCATCGCGTTGCCGCTTTCGGTGCCGGCCCTCGCCTCACTGGTCATCTTTCAATTTATGTGGGTCTGGAATGACCTCATGAACGCCTTGATCTTTCTACAAGACGCCACCAAACAACCTCTGACGGTTAGCATCCAGGCCCTCCTGAGCACCTATGGCTCGGAATGGCACTTGCTGGCCGCCGGGGCTTTTGTGACGATGTCCGTGCCGCTGCTGGTTTTCTTTGGCCTGCAGCAATACTTCGTGCGCGGCATTACGGCTGGCGCCGTCAAGGGGTGACATGAAAACCCGCGCGCTTTATGCCCTGCTCGCCCTCGCCGTCGCCGTCCAAACGGTCCACCACGCGGAGCACGTCACGCAGTTGATTCAAATCTACGCGCTGGACTTCAAGCCGCCCGAAGCGCACGGCCTGTTGGGCAGCGTCTTTGATTTCGAATGGGTTCACTTCATTTACAATGTCGGCCTGGAAGTCACGCTCGTCGGCTTGTGGCTGGGGTATCGGCGCGCGCGGCGGGGTGATCCCTCGGGGGTCAGTCACCGTGGTCCGACCCTCCTTACCGCGCTGGTGCTCTTTCAGGGCTACCACTCCGTCGAGCACGTCGTCAAGCTGTATCAGTATCTCTTCGTCCCGTACTACCAGTTTGGCCTTCGCCCCCCGCCCGGTTTTCTGCCGCACGCCACCGGCTGGCCGATCTTCCTCGTCCACTTCTGGCTCAACATGATCGTGTGGGCGGCGATGGTCGCCGTCCTGTGGGCGCTGCGCCCGCGCGGAGTGATCCGCGAGGCGATGGCCGCGCTCGACCGCCTCCCGCTCCCCACGGCGCTCGCGGGCTTGACGGCGATTCTCGCCCTCGGCGGCGGCCTCACCCTCGGGGGCGTGGCCCTCTATCAACACACCCATACCCTCCACGTCCCTGGCGATTACGCGACTATTCAGGCCGCCATTGACGCCGCGCCCCGCACCGCGACGATCCTCGTCGCCCCCGGTGAATACGCCGGGCCGATTACCATTCACCAATCCTTGATCCTCCGCGCAGAACAGCCGGGCGCGACTCGTCTCGTCGGCGCCGACGCCGATGCAGTCATCCACATTTACGGCGCCCAGGACGTGACCATTGAAGGTTTCGTGATCCAGGGCGGCCGCTACGGCGTGCTCGTCGAGGAAAGCGAAGCGGTGAGGCTCGCCGACAACCGCATCGTCGGCGCCTGGCTCGCTGGGGTTCGATTATCGCGCGCGCAGGCGCGCCTCGTCGGGAACGAGGTGCGGGACACGCGCAGCCCCTACGGGATAGGCATCGAGCTCGCGAACACGCACAGCCGCCCGGAGTCGGTCATCGTTCACAACACCGTGTCGGGGCACGCACGCCAGGGGATCCTCCTCCACAACGCCGAAGCGGAAGTCATCGGTAATTGGGTGATCGGCAATGATCTGCGGGGCATTGCCATCACCGAGATGTCTACGGCGACGGTGCGCGGCAATACGCTCGTGAACAACGCCGACGCCGGACTGTACGTCGTGGACATGTCGGTGGTCGAGGCCGAGGACAATCACATCGCGGACATGCGGCCTGGCCCCCTGGGGTGGGCGCACGCCATCCGCGTCGAGTATTACGCCGAGGCGACGCTGACACGGAATCGCGTGGACGGCGAAGGAGATCGGCTAGTCGTCTGGCGTCAGGGAGTCGTCGAGGGCGATGTTTCGCCGTGATTTTATCCGGTGTGCGGCCACCGCCGCGTATCCGACCGAAGTCGGTGGTCACCACGCTCGCGCTGTATTCACGGTTTCGCGCTCGAACCACTGTTGGGCGTGCTTTTTATCGGCCGGGGTCGGGGGGAGGTAGTCGTCGAGCGAGTCAAGATATTCGACGTCCTCGGCCAGCCGGTTTTCGAGCCGGTCGAGCAGGGCCAGCTTGGCGGCGGCCGCCGGTTTTTTCTGCGCCTCGCGGCGCATCTTATCCCAGTGGCGCTTGAATTTGCCCTCCAGCACGAGCGCCAGCCACCATTCGTTGAACGTGAACTGCTCTTCGCGGCCCGCGCCGAATTCCGGCAGCCAGATGGCGGTCTCACCGCCGAGCGGCCTGGGGCGGTCGAGCAGGATAACCGTCTCGGGCTGGGCCAGCATGTGCTCCAGGTCGGCCAGGACCGGCGCCTCGCCGGGGAACAGGCCGCGCGAGGCCAGGTAAACCAGAAAGTCGCGCACGGTCTGCAGCCGGGAGCGGCCATGATCGTCGTCCCACTCAAAAGCGTCTTCCCGCAAATATTCCGAGAGGTGAAAACCGCGCAGGTCGGACAGCGCGCGGATTTCGTAAGCCTGATCGTCGAGATAACCGATGAAGTCGTCCAGCGTCCACCATTCGTCCTTCATATACTGGAACTCGTCGTCGAAGTTCGACAAGTCGTCGAGACGGTCAGGGTCGGGGCACAGGGAGGCCAGATAGTCGCGGATCCAATCGGGCTGCCAGCAGGGTACCCAGGGCAGCGTCTCAACTTCGTTGGCGTAAGCGTTCTCAATCGCTTCGACGATTTCTTCAAAGCTGTAGTATTCGTCCTCGTCGTCGAGCCACTCCACTTCCTCAAACTCAAACTCGTCTTCCCCGGCCTCCTGCGTTTGCTGATTTAGGATCCGTAACACCTGCTTGCCGCGCGCGCCGCGCAGGTCCAGGACGAGCGGCTTCTGGCTGTGGTCCGGGACGAGCGGGAGGCCGCTGAGTTCGTCCTCCGACGTGTCGGCCTGGAGGATGGCGGCCGGCGGATGCAACACCCAGCGCTCGACGAGGTGGCGCATTTCGTTGAATTCTTTGGGGAGGGGGATTTTGTTCTTGCGGTTGGCTTCAATGGCCGCGGCGATGGTCGCCTGTGCGCGGGCCAGGCTGACGCGGTAGACGCGCTCCCCCATACTCGCCTCGGCCCGTTCGATCAACTCGCGCCGATACTTCTCGGGGCTCATGCCCTGCGTGGCGAACGCGTCTTTGAGCGCCCCGCGCCACGGCGCGCCGAAATCCAGCAGAAAGACCAGCGCCTGGACGACGCCCCCGGCCCGCTCCCAGGCCACATTCACGCTTTGCTGCCACGGGTGATTGGGATCCGTCATGTAAGAGGCGTGGAACTTTTCCTGTTCGAGGCTCAGAATGACGGGGGTGACCGGCTGGATTCCCCTGGCAGCCAGGCGGACTAGGGCGCGCTCGGCGGCTTGCTGCACTTGAGGCAAGGGGGTGGTGCGAGCCAGCGCATACAGGAAGTCTGCGCCCAAATCGGTGTCTTCCGCCTCGGCGTCGGCGACAAAGTGCAGCAACACGCCTTCGTCGTCCAGCGCCTGGTCCGGCATCCGATTGATGTCCAGCATGATCCGCTCGACCTCGACCACGTCGCGCGCTTCACGCACGGCGCGGGCCAGGCCGCGCAGACCCATGCGGAGCATGTTTTCCGCCGTCCGCACGTCGCTGGGCCGGATGTCACGCGGAGAGAAGTAACGGCCAGGGTCGGTGATATCCACGTCCTCGCCCATTTGCCTGAGCACGACGAGCGCGGTCATTTTGGCGTCGAGCGACAACGCGCCCGGCTTTTTGACTTGCTGCCAGAGATAATCAATCACCTCGCGGCTGCGCAGGCGCTCGACGAGGGTCATCAGCGTTTCGCGCTCCTGCTCCGGCGTGCCCTCCATGCGCTTGACCAGCGCCTCCAGCACGGGGCCGTGACTGGCCTCGGCCATGAGCGCCCGGACCCCCGCTTCCAGGCCGTTCAAGTCCAATTCGCCGCGCGCGTGGCGCTCGAAGAGCGCATCGAGGCGCGGGCGCGTCAGCACGCGGGGATCAATCTTGGAGGATTTGTTCTTTTTCGATTTGCTCATGGGGCGCCTCGGGGCGAGCCGATGTCAGGTAAGGGCATATCTTGCGATGACTTGATTGTAAACGGCGGGCGGGAGGTTGTAAAGGGCGAGTGATGCCTGGTGCAGGCTTAACGGATGAGGCGGACCCGAGTCGCTTCCAGGTCCCGGACCATCTGCTCGAAGGTCACCAGTTGCGCTTTGTCGGCTTTGGCCGTGGTCGCCAGGGCAGGCGCAAAGCCGCGCCGTGCAAAGACCGCATAGTGTATTTCCCAGGCCCTCTTCCGCTCAAGCGGCATCCGGGCGACGACTTTCGCGGCGCGCTCCTTCAAACTCACATAGTCCGCCAGTTCGACCGGATGATCGCCCCACTTGGCCTCGCCGATCAGCACTTTGGCCTGCCGCCAGTCCACCGCCAGGACATCCGCCTGGAAGTGCGCCCCTTTCCAGTCCGAACCCACGATCTCCGGCTTGAAGGGCAGCCGCCCCGCAAGCCCTTGGGCCTCGGTCCAGAGACGGCACAGGTCTTCAAACGTCGCCGCGACAAAGGGGCGCAATTGCTCGGCGAAGCGGCGCAGGATCGGGTCGTAATTCTGTCGGGCCAGATAGAGCCGGTTTGGCTCGACCAGGCGATAGTAGAAACGCAGAAAGGGATCGGCCAGGTAGTATCGTGCGTGGCGGGCGAGCCGGTAGCGGTCGGGCGGCACGCTGGCGCGGATACGTTTTTCAATGAGGCGCAGATCAATCAGAGTATCCAGAACCTGGGCGACGCGGTAGGAAGGCAGGAGAGCCGCCGAGCCTATGTCCCCGGCCTCATGCTGCCCATGCGCGACGGCCGACAAGATGCTGGCATAGTCTGGCGAGTCGCGCCGGAGCACGTCTGAGACAATGACCTCCGCTTCATTGCGGAGCGGGGACAAATCGGACAGGAAGAGCTCCCGGACGTTCGTCATGATGTCGGCCCGATCATCCCACTGCCGCAGGTAATCCGGGATACCCCCCACGATGGCATAGACGGCCAGCCGTTTTTCGAGCGAATAACGCGGCGCAAAGGGCGTGATCTCAACAAAGGTGAAGGGAGGCACGTAGAGCTTGCCTGTCATCCGTCCGAACAGGGGCGCGTCCGACGCCAGTAGTTTTTCCAGGGCGCTGACGTGCGATCCAGACAGGATCAAGCCGACCCGGCTCTTGTCCTTGAAGAGGCCGTCCCAGGCTGCCTGAAGCCGGGAGGGGAGGGAGGGGTCGGACTCTACCGCCCAGGGGAACTCGTCGAAGATGAGGATCACTCGCCGATCCCCGATCAAGCGGCGCATGGCTCGGAAGACATCCAACCAACTCTCGTAGCGTGGGGCGGCCTCCACGTCAACGCCTGGGTCAGCCGCCCACCGCCAGAACTCACGGATCAGGTCAGTGCGAAGGCTATCCGGCGTCGCAGAGCGGGGAGCGATCCAGTAGAACGAGGGCCAGCCGGAATGCGCTGCCCAGTGCTGGAGCAGGCTGGTCTTGCCGACGCGACGCCGGCCGTAGACCAGGACGAAGGAGGGCCGGTCCGCGCGCATCAGCCGGTCAAGGTCGGCCATTTGCTGTTCGCGATGGTAGAAAGGCGCTGTCTCTTTCATTTACTGCATCCGCGAGAAGTTCTTGGGAATGCAGTTAATATACGACGCCAGCGGGAGGGCGTCAAGCAAGCTGTCACCTCCCCCAAGGCGTGTGCAAAGTCATTCCCCGGCGACTGCCCCGTCCCGCGCTCCGCGCGAGCGGGGTCGCGGGAAAGTGGCAGCAACGGAGGGCACAAAGCCCGCCGGCGCGGGCTAGAGCCAGTCGCCGTCGGGCGACTTTGTGTCTTTCGCGTAGCGTGCCGCGATTTTAATCGCCGGGACTTTGCACATGCCCTGGGCCGCGCCAGACCGGACAGGTCTTCGCGAAGCGGACCTGTCCGGTCTGGGCACCTGGAAGGCGGAGGGATCGAATATGGAGCAAAGGGCTTTCTTAAGCCATCTCCGCAAACTGCGCCGGTCGCGGCAGGGGCGCGCCGCGCTTTTGATAATCTTCGATCACCAGCCGCAGCGCCTCCTCCCCGTTGCGGGCTGCCGCCTCATACGTCGCCCCATGCGTGTGCCACGTCGGAAACTCAGGCAGCGTCACCACGTAGGCCTCGTCCTCGTCCGACCACTGAATCAACATGCTGTAGCGGATAAAATCCCTGTGTTTGATTGGCCCCGCTTTTGGCATCAGGCTATCTCCAGCTCCAGCTTCACCTTGCCCATCTTCGGCAACTTGTGCCCCAGCCGCAGGCCCAGCACAATCCACCCCTCCAATACCTCGCGCAATTCTTCCCGGCACTCTTCCAGCGTCGGCGCATTGGCATACACCCCGTCGCACGCCGGAATCTCACCGTAATACGTCCCATCCTCCAGCAGTTCATAGCGCGCCTACGCCAGCGCCGCCTGAATATACTCAGTCAACATGGTCTTGTCTCCTCTCGGTTGCCTCAATCTTCCGATTGTGGCCGCCTCAGCGTCGCCTGGCTCGCGCCCAGCCGCATGAACAACGCGGTCAAAATCTGCGAGGCATGAGCGATAGAGTAGCAGGCTTGGTGCAGAAAGACAAGTTGGAGGTTGGAAGTCGGAAATCCGCGGTTGAGTGGGCGGTGTGCTAAAATCATGAATACTCGTGGAGGTTCCTATGGCTCTTTCGTCTATTCTCCAAGAAGAAATCCTGCGCGCGCTGAATGATTTGTCGCCCGAAGCGGTGACGGAAGTACGCCAGTTCGTTGAGTTTCTCAAATTTAAAGCCGAGACGGTTTCTGGCAGCCCGCCTGTTGCCATCGGCGGGTGGCTGAAAGGCTACCGCTTCACCAATGACGAGATTGCTCAGGCCCGCGCAGAGATGTGGGCGCGCGTTCAGGACAATCCGGCATGAGCCGCCGGTAATAGAGTATTGCTCTTGAAGAGATACGCCAATCGCGAAGATTTTGGGACACGGATTCACACGGGCTTCGCACACGGATTTTTTGGAAAGATTCCTTCTTGAATCCGTGTTTATCTGTGCGCTTCGCGGTCCGTGTCCTACCGTTTGGTTGCGGCTGATGGTCGCGCTATGAGTTTCCTCGACGGACTAAACCCCCCACAACGCCAGGCGGTCACCGCCGGGCCAGGCCCCACGCTCATCCTGGCCGGGCCGGGCAGCGGCAAGACGCGCGTGCTCACCCACCGCCTCGCCTATCTCATCAGCGCGCTCGGCGTGCCGCCGCACAAGATCATGGCGGTGACGTTCACCAACAAGGCTGCGCGGGAGATGAAAAACCGCGTGGAGGTCTTGCTCGAAGGCCAGCTGCGCGGGCTGACCATCGGCACCTTCCACTCCATTTGCGCGCGGCTTCTCCGGCGCGAGGCCGCCTATCTCCCGGTCACCGCGGATTTCGTCATCTTCGATGAGACCGACCAGCAGGCGCTGGTCAAGCAGGTCGTCAAAGAACTGAACCTGAACGACAAGCAGTATCAGCCGCAGAAACTGCTCAACCGGATTTCGGCGGCCAAGAACGAACTGATCGGCCCGGAGGAGTACGCCGCCTCCACCTACTACGCCGAGATCACCAAGCGGGTGTACGGGCGCTACCAGCAATTACTCATTGCTAACAACGCGCTTGACTTCGACGACCTGCTGATGAGCGTCGTGCGCCTGTTCGACGCGCAGCCCGAAGT
>DAOTXG010000231.1:0-5160 GCA_034435515.1 Anaerolineales bacterium | reverse complement strand
GGCGGGCCGAAGTACACCGTCAGCCCGGTCTACGAGGGGATGTTCAAGGAAGAGATGGACGCGGCGCACCAGCGGCATCCCCAGGTGCGTTACGAGCCGCAGCTGATTGACGCGACGCTGGGCCTGCTGCTCGCCACCTCCGGCGAAGCGATGGTCATCCCCACGCTCAACCGCGACGGCGACCTGATCTCCGATCTCGTCCAGCAAATGTTCGGCACGATTGCTGGGTCGGAGTCGCTCGTGCTGGCCCTCGACCCGGCCACGTTGCAGGTGAAGGTGGTGATGGCCGAAGCGCCGCACGGGACCGCGCCTAGCCTGCAGGGCAAGAACATCGCCAACCCGATGGCGATGATCCTCGCCAGCGCAGCGCTGCTGACTTACTTCGGCGCGCCCGCCGCCGACCGCGCCTCGCGCGCGATCTACGAGTCAGTCTTCGAAGCCGTGTTCGAGGGCGTCAAGACGCCCGACCTGGGCGGGCAGGCTACGACGACCGAGTTCACCGACGAGGTCATCCGCCGCGTGAAGTCCAAACTGGAAGTGTGGAGTTCGTTGGGATAATTTCCGAACGCTGATTTCGCTGAGTGCGCGCTATGGTTCGCAGAATTTTCTGGCCATTGATTTTGTTCCTCTCCCTTGCGGCCTGCGGCCTACGCGCGGAGAGCGTGGCGACTTCCGTCGCGGCGACCCTCACCGCCTTGCCACAGCCCACCCAGGCCCCGACCCAGCCGCCTCCAACTCTCGCTCCGCCGACGAACACGCCCGCGCCGGTCGTCCAATCCCCTACCCCGGCGTCTTCGCCCACCACAGCGGGCGGCGTTCTCGGTCAGCACACGGTGCAGCCCGGCGAGACGCTCTTCTGCATTGGCCGGGCTTACGGCGTCCATCCGGCGGCGATAGCCGAGGCGAACAAGATTGACCCGATCCTGCCTCTCATCCCCGGCCAGGTATTGCAAATCCCGTCGGTGCAGTGGCCGGAGATCGCCCCCGGCCCGGTGTGCGCCGCACAATTCCAGTCGCCGTTCCCCGGCCTGCCGTTTGCTACGCGCACCCCCGGCCCCGCGCCGACGGCCGGCCCGGACACGCGCGGCGCGGAGGCCATCCTCATCCTCGAACCCGGCGCCGGTTCGTCCATCACTTCCACCGTCCACGTCGCGGGCGAAGCCGATCCCACCTTCGAGCAGTCGCTCGTCGTGCGAATTTCGGATGCCGACGGCAAGTTCCTCTCGACGACGGCTGTTCAAATCGCCGCCGACGCGAGCCAGCGCGGGAAATTCGCCGTGGATGTCCCCGTTCACGTGTTCGCCGACCAGCCGGGGCGCATCTCGGTCTATGCGATCAGCCCGCGCGACGGCGGCCTCACGCACCTGGCAAGCGTCGAGGTCACGCTGCTGGCAGCCGGCGTGGCTTCCATTCAGGCCGGTCAGCCGCGCGGCGAGTCCATCGCCATCTTCGCGCCAACCCTCCGGGCGACGGTCGGCGGCGGGACGGCGCGCATCACCGGCTTTTCGGATTACGTGTTCGAGAGCCAGTTGGGCGTGGCGATCTGCGGCGAGGGCGGCTCAGGCGAACCTGACCTGATCTGCGGGACGAAGGACAACCTGCTGGGCCTGGGCACGGCCTTTGTGAACTCGCCCGACGCGGGCCAGCCCGGCCCGTTCACCGCGGACGTGAAATACACCGTCGCGCAGCAAACCCAGGGGCGCATCGTCGTCTTCGACGCCTCCCCACGCGACGGGGGCCTTACGCATTTGGCGAGCGTGGAGGTGGTGTTGGGGCCGTGAATAAGGTATATAATTCCCGCTATGACCACTCCCAGCGCGTCATCTTTCGCACTGTCGCCCGCTGGCATCCCCGTCAGCCTGCGGCCGTTCTTTCAGGACTATGACTTTGAAACCATCCACTCGGAGGCCGACGCCTTCACGGTCATCGAGCGGACGTTGGCCTGGGGCAACCGCCGTGAACTGCGGTGGCTGTTCGAGCGTTACGCGCGCGGCCAAATTGCCGACTTTGTACGTGACGCCGGTTGGTGGCGTCTTCCCCCTCACCGCTTCCATTTTTGGCTCAACGTTCTCCGCCTCACCGAATACCGCAAATCTGATTACGCGAGACAATGGCCACGTTAGACGCGCCACAGCAGTCCAAATATCCCCAGGCGCGCGACTACCCGATGATGGTGTTGCCCTACTTGAACGACTTTCGCAATGCCGACCGCGACAAGCCGGTGGAAGCGCTCATCCCGGTCGCATGGGAAGAAATCAAAAATTTCTTTTTGTCCGAAGCGCAACGCCTGGCTGACAAGTGGTTCATACCGCCCAAGTGAGAAGGAGTCATAGCGCCGACTCCAATAGCGCCGCCACTCCATCCGGCCGGGCGAGGGTCGCCAACGGCAAGACCACCACCCGGTCGGCCAGCGGGTAAGCGCGTTGGCCGGGATAGAGCACCACCAACCGGTCGAGCTGCAGGTCTTGCAACGCGTGGCGCATGGAGGGCGTCAGGCCCGGCGCGTCCAGGCGCTTGCACTCCACGCCCACTTTCCGCCCGTCCTTGAACAGCAGCAGATCCAGTTCCGCGCCGCTGTGCGTGCCCCAAAAGTAAGCCTCCTCCGGTTGGACGGCTTGCACGGCCATTTCGATGGCGTACCCCTCCCAGGAGGCGCCGCTCTTGGGGTGCGTCAACAGGTCCTTCTCCGTGCGCAGCCCAAGCAGATGGTGCAGTAACCCGGTGTCGCGCAAATAGATCTTGGGGGTTTTGACCTGCCGCTTGCTCAGGTTGGCGTGCCATGGCGGCAGCTGCCGCGCCATGAACACGCCTTGCAGCGCGTCCAAATAGCGCCGCGTCGTCGCCTCGCTGACGCCCAGCGTCCGCGCCGCCTCGGCGGCATTCCAGATTTGTCCGTGATAGTGCGCCAGCAAGCTCCAGAACCGGTAAAGCGTGGCCGCCGGGAGGGTGAAGCCCAACTGCGGCAGGTCGCGCTCCAGAAAAGTCTGAATGAAGTTCTTACGCCAGACCAGGCTGTCCTCTTCCGAGACGGCCAAAAAGGCAAGCGGAAAGCCGCCGCGCAGCCAGTGGCGCGCCTGCGCCTCCGCGCCCACCTCCGAGAGATGGAAGCCGCTCATGGCGATGGTTTCCTGCCGCCCGGCCAGCGACTCGGCGGACTGGCGCAGGAGGGCAGGCGAGGCGCTGCCGAGGATGAGGAACCGCGCTGGCAGCGGGTCGCGGTCGCACAACACGCGCAGGATGGGGAAGAGGTCGGGGCGGCGCTGCACCTCGTCAATCACCACCAGCCCGCTCAAGTCCTGAAGCGCCGTCAGCGGCTCTTCCAGTCGCAACAGGCTGACCGGGTCTTCGAGGTCGAAGTAGTTGACCGAGTCAGGGGGGACAAATTGGCGGGCGAGCGTGGTTTTGCCGCACTGGCGCGGCCCAATCAGGATCGCCACCCGGCTACGGGTGATGGCGCTCTGCACTGCATGGCGAAGGGCGGTTCGCTCAATCATAAAGGGATAGGCTCATGTGGGCTTCAAGGTGAAGCCTTGTCAAAAGGCTCTGATCTGGTAAAACAAGGGTCATTCTTCATCAATCGTGGAGCCAAGTGACCAATGCTGATCTTTCCGATTCAAGAACTGATGGATGAGCAGAAATGCTACGAATATCTACTCAACGTTTTGCATCCCAATGGTTTGAGATGTCCCGCCGGGCATCCGCTGGGGCCGGAACAAAAGCCGCATGACCGCTATCGTGCCCCGGTGTTGGAGTATCGGTGTCGCGAATGCGGGGCGGTGTTCAATGCCTTTACAGGCACCGTCTGGAGCGGCAGTCGGTATACCTGTGTCCAGATGGTTCTAGTGGTGCGCGGCATCGCCCAAGGGATACCGACCGAACACTTGGCGGAAGAGTTGGAAATCGACCGCTCGCATTTGTTAGCGAAACGGCATGAGATCCAACAGTTGCTTGAGCAACGTCTTTCCCCCCTCGCCCCTGGCCGATAACATGACCGAAGCGGATGAGATGTATCAAAATGCCGGGGAAAAAGGGCGAAAACATGAAGACCCGGAAGACCCCCCTCGGCGGCGGGCCAACAAGGTCAGGGGACACGGGACGTGGGACAATGACCGACCGCCAATAGCGGGGGTGATCGGACGCCAGAGCGGGCAGGTGCGCTTGCAGGTGTGTGAACATAGTGACCGAGACACCTTGCAGCCCTTTGTCGAATCGCAAACGGTTGAAGGTTGCACCGTCAACACGGACGAGTGGCAAGCCTACAACCACTTGCCGGAACACGGGCGCACCTTGAAGCAAGTGTGTCATAAACCGGGTCAGCGGGAATGGGCCCGAGATGAAGATGGCGACGGGGTGCGCGAGGTGCATACCAACTCGATGGAAGGCTTTTGGACGGGACTGCGCAACTTCCTGCGTCTGTTTCGCGGTATCAACAAGGAGCATCTCTCGCATTACATCGCCGTTCACGAATGGGCCAGCAACTTGAAACGCGTCACCGCTGACTTCTTACGAGCCATGATGTGGCGTTTCACCTTCCAGCCTACATGAGCCGACTTTTCATAATGAGGCGATTTTGTGCTCGGTAATTCTGATCCACTTTTCCCAAGTTCCTGTGTCAGATAAGAAGTCTCCCCGGTGAAAGGGAGATTCACCATGCCACACACGGCCGCATTTCGGAATGTTCTGCTCATCAGCCTTCTGGTCCTATTGAGAACAAGCCAGACAAGTGCAATTCGCGCCGGGACCAATGTTTGGACAAGTAATGGGCCTGAAGGCGGAAGCATTACTGCCCTAGCAGCCTGTCGGAGAGAACAAGCTGGAGGCGTGTTGGGCTAATCACAGATGAGCCATCTTGAGATTATTGTCACAGTTCAATGCCATCTGTCGGTACTTTCCTGCAGAATTTTCTGGCAACAGGCGTGCTGAAGCAACCCTTCAGACTAACAAGACATGCAACCGTTTCAGATTGAAAGCCAGGCAGACCAAACACCACTCGCCCGCGGCAGCCGCCAGGCCACGCAGCGAGAACTGGCGAAAGCCCAGGACTTCCTTGATGATGCCAATCACGGGTTCGACGGTTTCTTTGCGCAACCCATAAATCGCTTTGCCAATTTCGGTTTGGAGCTTGTATGCCATCTTCTCTTTGGCACTTGCCTCCGGCGG
>DAOTXG010000230.1:0-3570 GCA_034435515.1 Anaerolineales bacterium | reverse complement strand
ACGGCCTGGCCCATCAGCGAGGCCCCTTCCGGCTTGATCCGTGTAATCGTCGCCGAGGGGAAGGCCCGCGCGAGGCTGCCCACCGATTGCGGGTCTCGCTCTGCCAGAACCAGATAGGTGGTGCGCGTGGCGCGCCCGTCGGCCAGCGGCATGCACTGGCGGAAGTCCAGCCGGCGGACGGGCGTGCCGGGGAACAGGAAATCAAAGGCGTACACGTCTTCGGCCTCGGTGATGCGCTCGACGAATACCGCTTCAGTCTGGGCGCGCTCGATCAGCGTGCGCGCCAGCCGCACGGGCGTGTGCGTGAAGGCCTCGGCCAGGCCCGGCGCGCGCGGATAGCGAACGAAGTAATCGTAGGCGTTGAGAGCGAGGCTGCTGATAAGCAAGAGCACCGCTCCAAGCCTCAACAGCCATTCTCTTCTCACCCATGGCAATAGCCTCCCCATGCTATGCAGCAATGGCATCCCTATGCCATGCAGCAATGGCATCCCCATGCCATGTGGCAATAGCCTCCCCATGCCATGTACCCAGCCAATCGCCACAAGCGCCGCAGCCGGGACGCCGGCGCCGATCATCCGCTCGAACTGCGGGGCGTCGTCGGTGACGAGGGACGACACGGTCATGAGCATCACCCAGGCCGGCAATTCGCGGGCCGTAGCCGAGCGGCGGAAATTGCGGATGGCCCACAGGCCCCCGGCCCCCAACCCGGCGGATTGAATCCAGTCGAACATGGGGCGGCCAGGCAGGTTCTGGCGCGGGTTGAAATCACCCACGAAGTTGAACGAAAGCGCAATCCGCCAGGCGTTGTCCAGCAGCGTCTCCAGCCCTGATTGGCGCGCGCCGACCGTGACGTGGTGAGCGCGCGCTAACAGCCACTGCGGCTCGCGCAGGAAAAAGATGATGAGGGGCAGCGCGACGGCGAGGGAAACTGCCGCCGTGAAAGCCAGGCCGAGAAAAACGGAGCGGCGCCGCCCGCTGGCGCGCCGGCTCAGCCACAAATCGTGCAGGGCCAGGGCGACGACGAGCGGGATTAAGAAGCGCCCGTTCAAGTTGATGTACTGGGCAAGCCCCAGCGCCAACCCCGCGGCGCCCCAACTGAGCAGGGCAGGCTTCCCCAAGCCTGCCCTTCCCAAGCCTGCCTTCCCCAGGTCTGCGCTGCCCATGCGCTGCGCGCGCCGTGTCTGCCAGACGTAGACGAGCATGACGGGCGGGATCAGCGCCGGGCCGTAGCCGATGCGGCTGGCCACGACCATATACAGCAGATTGGACAGGATGAGGGCGGCGAGCGCGGCGGTCCACCTGCGGCGCGCCGCCGGCCAGGCTTCGCGCCGCCAGAGTTCGTCGAACGCGGCGAACGCGAGTGGGATGGTGAGGAGGCCGCTGGCCGCCGCGACGCCGCGCGAGGCGACGAGGCTGCGAATGCCCAGCGCCTGCACCACGGCTGTCAGGTGGACGACGAGCGGGTGCATCCCGCCCCAGAAGGTGCGGTAGAAAACCTGGAATTCGCCAGTGAGGAGCAGGTCGCGCGCGCGCAGGTTATACCAGGCCTCGTCCACCCAGGCCTGTGGGGGGAGGGCCGCCAGGTGGTAGAGACGAGAAAAAGCCGCCCATAAAGTGGCGGCTATCACAATCCAAAACCAGAGGGACGAGCGGGAGCGCATCAAGCCACGGCGGAGGAGGCAGGCTGCACGACGGGCACCACCTGTTTCATGGCTGTTTTGGCCTCAACTTTGGAAAACTCATCCATGTGCGCCAGCACCTGAGGCCACCAGTCCCCGCTCCGGCGGCGGACGAGGGTGGTCGGCACGCCGCGCAAGGCGCTCTCTACGATCTCGCGCTCGACGGCGTTCAGGTCGCCCTGCGTGTGCGACTGGTACAGGAAGGTCTCGATGGCCGCATAGGGCGGAAAGCCGTAAGCGTCGGCGCAGTTGCGCATGAGAATTTCCAGCGCCTCGTCCGGCGGCACGCGCACGTCCAGGTCTTCGGCCCGCTCGATCACAATCATCTCGGTTAACTGCGCTTCGCCGGCGAGGCGCGCGCTCGGCACCAACTGCTCGACGAAATATTTGGGCGGCGGCACGAGGCACTGCACGTAGGCGTTGATCGTCGCCATGGGCAGTTGGGTGTGAGCCAGCCAGTGGGCGAAGCGCCGCCCGTTCCGCGAGTGAATGCGGCTCTGGAGGGGCAGGAACAGCCGCTCGTGCCAGGCCAGGCAGTCGGCGTTGATCGCGCGCACCGTGTGGGCGCTGATGGTCAGCGGCTTGGGGTAAGGCCGCACGCGCCCGTCTGGACTGACGATGGTCAAATCGTCGGCGATGAAGCCCAGAGCGGCGTTGTGGCTCTGGCGGCTCAGAATCTGCAAGAGCGTGGTGGTCTTGCCAGTGTCGGTGCGGGCGGTGATCAAGTGCGCGCGCCCGTCCACGGCCAGGCAGGCGCCGTGAATCAGCGCGTAACCCTTCTCCACCAGCGTCCAGCGCAAAATCGGCTCCGCCAGATTAGTGTACAGCACGTGCGGCGACCAGCGCAGGAGCGGCGAAGCCAGCACCTCGATCTGCTCGCCGATATCTATGCGCGCCCGGAAGCCGAGCGGCCCGAGGCCCTCGTCGTAGTCTAACCGGCGCACCCCCTCCCGCGGTTGCTTGCCCGTGGCAGCGGCATCCCCGCGCCGCGCCGCCAGCCCGATGCGGATGCGCATCGTCGGGCGCTCGATGGGCCGGGTCGTGCGGAACGGCTCGAGCTCCGGCAGGACTGATTCCGAGACGATGGTCACGATGCCATGAATATCGTAGTGGTACGCGCCTCTCGCAATCCGGCTCCAGATCCACTGGTTCGCAAACAAGTACCGCGCCACCGTCATCGCCCCAATCGAGATCAAGTTCGATACCTGATAATGGACGCCGAAGCCGGTGGTCAGCGCCCACATGATCGGGCCGCGCACGAGCAGCGCGGCGTTGTTCATCAGGAAGAACAGCGCCAGGCGTTTCTCCCACCCAGCGCGGCCCCGGCGGCCGCGGAAGACCCACAATTCTGAGAGGCTGAAGTTCCAGGTCGTCGAACCGACGGTCGCCAGCGCGGCGGAGGCGAGGTAATGCAGGCCCAGGCGCTCGGTGGCGAGGCCCAGGATCAGGGCGTTGACCAGCAGCCCGGATGCGCCCACGAGCGCAAACTGGAAGAAGCGCACCGGGCTGATTTCGATAGAAGGAATGCTCTTGCTCACTTTTTCTCCAAAAAGGTTTCAGACCCTAAGGGTCTCAGAGACCCTTAGGGTCTGGGCGGAACTTATTCTGAGTCCTAAAAAACTCGCCGTCTGGTGACGGACAACAAGCTGTAAGTATAACAGATGTCGGGGCCAAGTTCAGGTTGCCAGGCCGTCGTACTCAGGGCTTTTCCAAAGTCGTGGGAGCGGTTTGTAACCGCGATCCTGATGGCAAGTCCAGCGGCCTCTCGCGGACGCGAAGCGTATCCGCTCCCACGCCACATCAGGCGTTTTCTGTCAAGGGAAAATGGAAAAGCCCTGCCGTCGTGCTGTAGAGACGCCCCGGTGGGGCGTCTCTCCGGGAGACGTTCCAC
>DAOTXG010000229.1:0-2561 GCA_034435515.1 Anaerolineales bacterium | reverse complement strand
GGCGTCTATTGCGTGGGATGCTGCTGGGCGCTGATGATTCTGCTCTTTGTGGGCGGAGTGCTGAATCTGCTGTGGGTGGCCGCCATCGCCGTCTTTGTTTTGGTGGAGAAAAGTGCACCGTTCGGTCGGGTGGTGGGTCAGGTAGGGTCAATACTTTTGATCGCCGGGGGCGCGGTAGTTCTCAGCGGCGGATGAGAGACAACCACGTGGAGGCAGGAGCAGGAAATTTTCATGAAAACTGATTCTTTGTTTGTCGAGCAATTCGTTGATACCGGCCTGGGCAACTCGGCCTACCTCGTGGGGTCACACGCGACGAAACAGGCCGCGCTGATTGATCCGCTGCGCGACGTGGATCGCTACCTGGCCGCCGCCGAGCGATTGAGCGTGGCGATTACCCACGTCCTCGACACGCACCTGCACGCCGACTTCGTCTCCGGCGCGCGGGAGTTGGCGGCGCGCGCCGGAGCGCGCCTCGGCGCGAGCGCGGAGGCCAAACTCGGCTTCGACCATCAACCGCTGGCCGAGGGCGACGAGCTTTCACTGGGGGAGGCGACCCTGCGCGTTATACAGACGCCCGGCCACACCCCGGAGCATATCTCGTTCGTCCTGGGTGGAGTCGAATCAAAAACGCCGCAGGCCCTCTTCAGCGGCGGCGCGCTCATCGTCGGCGGCGCGGCGCGGACCGACCTGCTCGGCCACGAACTGACCATCCCGCTCGCCCAGCGCCTCTACCACACCCTGCGCCACAAGATTATGACCCTGCCCGACGAGGTGAACGTCTATCCTACGCACGGGGCCGGTTCGTTCTGCGTTGCGCCTGTCAGTTCCGAGCGCGTGACGACGATTGGCCGCGAACGAAAGAGCAACTTCCTGGCCCAGGCTCGCAGCGAAGAGGAGTTCGTCCAGCGCGCGCTGAGCGGCTTGCCCTCTTACCCTGTTTATTACAAGGAGATGCGCCCCATCAATCAGCGCGGGCCACAGGTGCTGGGGGGCGTGCCGGCGCTCAAGCCGCTCTCCCCCGAAGAAGTTCACGGCTACGTCGAGCGCGGCATCGCCGTACTGGACGTGCGCCCGTGGCAGGCATTTGCCGCGGGGCACATCCCCGGCGCGTACAGCATTCAGCTCGACGCGCCGCTCATCACCTGGGCCGGGTGGCTCATCCCCTTCGGCGCGCCGCTCATCCTCGTCGTCGGGGATGCCCGGCAGCGCGAAAAGGCCGTCCGGCAACTCATCCGCATCGGCTACGACAATTTGCTTGGGTATCTGGAAGGTGGCCTCGAGGCCTGGGTCTCCGCCGGTCTCCGGACGGCGCAGGCGCCGACGATCTCGCCCAGGGAACTGCGCGAACGGATGCGCAGCGGCGAGGCGTTGGTGGTGCTTGACGTGCGACAGGATTCGGAATGGGCGGCGGGGCATATTCCCGGCGCGCTCCACATTGAGAATGGCCGCCTGCCGTGGGACGACCTGCCCTGGCCGACCGACCGCCCAATCGTGGTGCAGTGCCAACACGGCGCGCGCTCGATGGCCGGCCTGTCGGTCCTCGCCCGGCGCGGCTATCGTCGTGTCATGCAGGTGGCGGGCGGCTTTGCGCAGTGGGAAGCGGAGGGATTTGAGGTGGCGAGGGGCGAGTGAACAGTGAACAGTGATCAGTGCGACACCCATAACTCTTGGCCTGCGCGCTAACTGGCAGCAGTTCGCGCTGCTCGTCGTCGTCAATGCGTTCGTCGGGGCGATGGTCGGGCTGGAGCGCACGGTCGTCCCCCTCATCGCCGAACGCGATTTCGGGCTGGCTTCCAAATCCCTCGCGCTGTCTTTCATCGTCAGTTTTGGCGTCGTCAAGGCGCTGGCCAACCTGCTCGCCGGGCGGGTCTCGGACCGCGTGGGGCGCAAGCGCATCCTCGTCGCGGGCTGGCTGGCCGGCCTGCCTGTCCCCTTGCTTATCATCTTTGCGCCGAACTGGGGCTGGGTCGTCTTCGCCAATGTGCTGCTAGGCATTAACCAGGGGCTGTGCTGGTCCACGACCGTGATCATGAAGATTGACCTGGTCGGCCCAAGACAGCGCGGATTGGCGATGGGGTTGAACGAGGCCTCTGGCTATGTGGCCGTCTCACTCTCGGCGCTCGCCACTGGCTATTTGGCCGCCACCTACGACCTGCGTCCCGCGCCGTTTTACCCCGGCCTCGCCTTTGTTGCGCTGGGCCTATTCCTCTCGGTCTTCTTTGTCCGAGAAACCCGCCCTCACGCCGAACACGAAGCCAGTCTAAAATCCCCAATCCCCAATCTCCAATTACAGACTACCAATTACCAATCTCCGCAATCCGCAATCCGAAATCCGAAATCGTTCGTCGAGATTCTGCTCTTGACGAGTTGGAGGGATCGCGCCCTCTTCGCCGCCAGCCAGGCCGGGATGGTCAACAACCTCAACGATGGGATGGTGTGGGGTCTGGCGCCGATCTTTCTCACCCAGGCGGGCCTGCCGCTGGAACAGGTGGGGATTATTGCGGCAACGTATCCGGGCGTGTGGGGCGTGAGCCAACTCGTCACAGGCGCGCTCCTGTCTC
>DAOTXG010000228.1:0-9726 GCA_034435515.1 Anaerolineales bacterium | reverse complement strand
GTGTATTTGATGGCATTGCTTATCAACTGGCTGAACGCCTGAGCCAGTCGGTGCTTGTCCACGCGGATCGGGGGCAGCATTTTCAAGCCAGCCACTTTGAGCGCCAGACGGCGCTCCTTGAGCGTCGAGAGATGCGGCTCGAGGCTCAGCCGCATGACCTCGTCCAGGGTCGTGTCTTCGAACTTCAAATCCATCGCCTCCACGTCAATCTGTGACATGTCGAGCATCTGGGTGATGACTTCGTTCAAGCGGTTGCAGGCCCGGACGATGCTGCCCGTGATCTCGGCGATCGCGGCCCGGTCCAGCTGGTCGTCCTGAGCCATCGCGCCCAGCAGATCGGCGAAGCCCAGCATCTGGGTGATGGGCGTGCGCAGTTCGTGCGAGGCGATGGCGAGAAAGTCGCTCCGCGCCAGGTTCATGTTGTGCATGGTTTCGTTGGCGTTATGGAGCGACTCGTTGAGCGAGCTCATCGAGGTGTTGAGTTTCCTCAAATCGGCGATGACCCGCGCGGCCTTGAGCGCCGTCGCGGACTGGGCGGCGAGGAGTTGGAGCAATTCGACCTCGGCCGGCCGGAAGGGAGCGCGGTTGGCGCGTTCTCCTGCCACCAGGATGGCGGTCAGCACTCCGGCGTCAAAGACCGGGACGTACACTTCGCCCGGAAACGCTTGAAGCCACGCTAATTCCTGAGCCGCCATCGCGGCGTACTTCGGATCAGATTCAAAATCAGGCTGGACGACGGGTTGGCGCTGCAAGTCTAACTGGCGGAGCAGGGGGTTGTTGCGCGAGAATTCAACCGATTCGGCCGGGAAGGGGTTTCTGGCCGCGAGCAGCGTGAGGAGGAAGTTCGTGTCCTGCGGCGTAAGCAGCAGCCAGCCGGAGCGCTGGATTTTGAGCCGGCTCTCCAGGATGGCGCTCATCGCAGCGGCCAGCTCAGGCAGTTCCGAGACTCCGGCGATGCGGTTGCCGAAGTCCTGGACAATTTTGAGAGGGTCGTAAGTATTCCCCTCGCCGCTGATCAGCGACTGCTCGATCAATAGAAAAATCAGGTGAAAGACGGACGCAACAGCCAGCGCCAGGCCGACCATCGCCCAACCGATCAAGGCCCGTGAGATAGCAGCGCGCAGTGTTGGGGCAAGCGCGATAACCCCAACGATCAAGATGGTCAGAAAGATGACCCCGAGGATGAGGCGGACGAGTCGCATAGGCGAGTTGGTCGCAGGAAGGTCTGCTATACCACAAGCGGGCGCAAACTAGATTTTTGCGAATCCACGAAGACACACGAAGGCGCACGAAGAGGGTGAATCTTCGTGAAACTTTGTGTCCCTTCGTGGATCAAAAGATCGTAATTTGACATAAAATATACCAAACCTGGCTTCCATACTTATCCCAAACGAATTTGGGATAAATTTGGGATATGTGGTGATACGAGAATTCGGCCTCACTTGAGGATGTAATACGTTCCCTTCTTGGCCCCAATTTTAAGTAGGACTCCTCGATCCACCAAATCAGTCAGGTCAAGGCGCAGGGTTTCGGGCGAAACGTCGGGGCACAACTGGCGATACTCGCGGTTGGTAATGCGTCCGTTCTCGCGGATGTACGTCACGGCGCGCGCCTGCCGCTCGTTCATCGCCGTCTCCCATTTGGGGATCACCTTCCGGTCGCGGGCGTTGAAGAGAGTCACGGCAAACGAGTAGGGCTGCGCTTTGAACTTAGGCGGGGGGTGACCCTGCGAGACCATGTCCTCGATCATCCGGTCAATCCCCAGGCCTAACTCTTCGATGTAGCCCCACTGAAAGAGGCCCGCGACCACGCGCGGGTTGCGCGAGAAATGCTCCTCGACGATGTTGTCAATCGTGATGAAGCCGGGCAGGCCGCCGGGGGAGATCACCTCCAGCCGGTCGGCGTACATGCGGATTTCGATGCGCCGCCCTTTAAGCCGGTAATCGCGGTGGCAGACGGCGTTCACTAGCGCCTCGCGGACGGCGAAGGGGGGATACTCGGCGATTTCCTCACGCTCCAGTCCTTTGACGACCGCGCTGACGTTCATCTCCTCCCACACAACTTGCCACGCGGTTTCGACGACGCGCGCGAGCGGCCCGCTCACCTCTTCGCGGCGGCCGTACCCCGCCAGGCCGTCTTCGCCGCGCGGCTCGGTCCCTGGAAACTTGACGAACACCAAACCGGCCTGCGGGATGAACTGCTGCGGGTTCTTGCCAAAGAGCAGGAGGCCGGAGTGAGTGGGGTAGCCATTCTCGTCCAGCGCGCCGATCTCGCGCAGGAGTTCTTCCGGTGGATCGTGGATGAGGCGGCGCTGGCGCTGCTGGCGCTTCTCTACGTATTCGGCGATGACGTCCTGGTCGAGGTCGTCCCAACCGGCGCCCGACGCGGTCTCGGCCTCGAAGTCGCCCGCCGATTTGGTCGCCGCGAGCTGCCGGATTTCCTCGCCGCCCAGCGGCCGGTTCTCGCCGCCGGCGCGGATGAGCACCCGGCCATCGGCGAGCGAGTGCAGTTCGGGCGAGCGCGGCACGACGATGGCGTAAGTCACGCCGGACTCGGCTTCAACCGGTTCCCAGCGCGTCACAATCACCGGGCGGCACAGGCGCTCGGCGGCCTTGAGCGCGCCTTCGAGTTCCTCAGCATACACGGGGTGGATCACGCGCCCGCGCTCGTCCAGCCCGACGAGGATCGCGCCGCCATCCGAGTTGGCGAACGCGACCAGATGCTCGGCCAACACCTCGGGGTCGGCGTCGGGCAGGTAGGCGGTCAGCGGGCCGGGCGGGCGGCGGAGGGAGGGGAGGGTCATGCCTGCTTTTTTTCTTCCACCAGTTTCTTCACCCGCGTGATGAACTCCTCTGCGTGCTGCAAAGTTTCCTGCGCTTTCTCGCGGCTAATTGGGGTAAATGGCTCGTAATCGCTTTTCTCGCGGTCGGCCTGGCCCTGCCCCAAATAGGTCACGTATTTCTCTTCCAATTCTCCCGCGTTCACAAGCAACTCCTGAAGTTTGGCTTGCGCGGCGGAATGCTTTTTCAGATACAGTCCTTGAGTGAGCAATGCAGCGCGGGCGGCGTAGAACATGGCGTAGTAAGCCAGTGAGACAGTCACATCGTACATCTCCATCTCAAAGACTTTCCTGGCCTTTTCAAACTTAGGTTGCGCCATTTCCAGCCACGTTTGGGGGTTATAAAGATCGGCAGGATGTTTTTCCTCTTCCTCCGCCATTTTCCATCCCTCCCTCTGCCAGAGGATAATACCAGTCTGCTTAACGTCGCGTGAAAGCGGATCGTTGGAATTAAACAGCCTTTCGTTGTGCGCTATAACGGAAATGAAAGACCCGTGCTCCAACAAAATGTCTGAGGCGATGTCCACGAGCCGATCCCAACGTTCATCGCGTGCGCTATAGAAGGCTTCTACGCCCTGCGGGTCAGTCCACTTCACCACGACCATCAGGTCTACATCCGAATCCGGCGTGGCCTCGCTGCGCGCATACGAACCGTACAGGATAATCGCCTGAATGTCATCTGGAAACAGCTCCAACACCCGGCGTTGGTAATCTGCCAGCGCGCCTTTGATTTTGAGAGGGAGCCGCTGGCCCTTTCTGGGTTTTGTTTTTCCTTGAGCAGATCGCACGACCATTCGTCAGTCCTCTTTCCCATTCTCTCCAACCTCTACCACCGCCGTTTCCACCTGCGCCTCCGGCGCATCCTTTCCGTCCTTAGATTCCTCAACCACTGGCGCAATGTCCTTCGCCGCCAGGCGCGCGACCGAGGCCACTGTATCGCCGTCTTTCAAATGGATGAGCCGCGTGCCCATCGTGGCGCGGCCGGCCTGGCGCACGTCCAGCACTTTGAGGCGGATGGCCTGGCCGTTGGCCGAGATCACCGTGAGATGGTCTTCTTCGCGCACGACGCGGGCGGCCATGATGCGGCCCGTCACGTCGAGGCTCTTCTGGGCGATGGTCGCCACGCCCATCGTCGCGCGGCCTTTCGGGGCGTATTCCGCCAGCGGCGTGCGCTTGCCGTAGCCGTTGGCCGTCACGACTAACAGATCGGCCTCGGGATCTACGACGTCCATGCTCACAATATAGTCGCCGTCTTCCAAGTTCATCGCGGTGACGCCCGCCGCCGGCCGCCCCATGGCGCGCACCGCCGTTTCCTCGTAGCGCAGCGCCTGGCCTTTCTCGGTGATCAGGATGATTTCCTGCCCTCCGGTCGTCATCTTGGCCCAGCCGAGCACGTCGCCGTCGTCGAGGTTGATGGCGATCAGGCCGGAGGGGCGCACGGCGGAGAACTCGCTCATCTCGACTCGCTTGATGCGCCCGCTGCGCGTGGCCATGATGCAGTAGTTGGCGGCCTCGAAACTGGAGACGGGCAGCGCGGCGGTGACCTTCTCGCCGCTGGCGATGGCGAGCACGTTGGTGAGCGCCACGCCCTTGTCGGCGCGGCCGGCCTCGGGGATCTGGTAGACCTTTTCCGAATAGACCTTGCCCTTGTCAGAGAAGAACAGCACCGTGTCGAGCGACCGGGCGGGGAAGAGGAACATGACCTCGTCCTCCTCGCGCAGGCTTTGGCCAGTCACCCCCTTGCCGCCCCGGCTCTGGGTGCGGTATTCCTTAGCCGCTACGCGTTTGATATAGCCGCGCTCGGTGATCGAGATCAGCACGGTCTCGTCCGGCACCAGGTCTTCGTCCTTCAACTCTTCCGGCGCGTCGTGGACGATCTTCGTCCGGCGCGCGTCGCCGTATTTCTCGGCCACCTCGGTCATGTCGCTCTGGATGAGCGCGAGGATCTTCTTCGGGCTTGCCAGCAGGTTTTCCAGGTAGGCGATCTGCTCCAGCACCTGCTTGTGCTCTTCCTCGATCTTCTGCCGTTCGAGCGCGGCCAGGCGGCGCAGCTGCATCTCCAGGATGGCCTGCGCCTGGGCCTCGGTCAGCTTAAAGCGCCCGGTCAGGTTGGTTTTCGCCGCGTCCGCATCTTTGGACTCGCGGATGGTCTTGATGACGGCGTCGAGGTTGGCCAGCGCGATGAGCAGGCCTTCGAGAATGTGCGCGCGCTGGCGGGCTTTCTCCAGCTCAAATTGCGAGCGCCGCGTGATGACCAGGCGCCGGTGCTCGACGTAGATTTGCAGCGCGCGCTTGAGCGAGAGCAGGCGCGGCTCGCTTTTGCCGCGCTCGTCGGCGACGAGCGCGAGCAGTTGCACGCCGAAGGTGCTTTGCAGGGCGGTGTACTTGAACAGCCGATTGAGCACCTTGCGCGGCTGCGCGCCCCGCTTGAGCTCGACGACGATGGACATCCCGCGCCGGTCGGATTCGTCGCGCAAGTCGGCGATGTCGTCTATCCGCCCCTCGCGCACCAGTTCGGCGATGCGTTCCAACAACGCGGATTTGTTGACCTGATAGGGAATCTCGGTGATGACGATACGGCTGCGGTTGCCGCTCATCTCTTCGATGTGCGCCGCCGCGCGCATGACCACGCGGCCCTTGCCGGTGGCGTAGGCCGAGAGGATGCCCTCCGCGCCGACGATCAACCCGCCCGTCGGAAAGTCCGGCCCCTTCACGAACTGCATTAACTCTTCGACGGTGACGTCGTCCACCGCGTCGTAGCGGTCAATCAGGTAGCCGATGGCCCCGGCGAGCTCGCCCAGGTTGTGCGGGGGGATGTTCGTCGCCATGCCCACCGCGATGCCGCTGGCGCCGTTGAGGAGCAGGCTGGGCAGTTTGGCCGGGAGCACCTCCGGCTCCTGCAGCGAGCCGTCGAAGTTGTCTCCGAAATTGATCGTGTTCTTGTCAATGTCGCCGAGCATTTCCTCGGCCGGGCGGGTCAGCCGGGCCTCGGTGTAGCGCATGGCCGCCGGGGGGTCGCCGTCAATCGAGCCGAAGTTGCCCTGCCCGTCCACGAGCGTGTAACGCATGGAGAAATCCTGCGCCATGCGCGCCATCGCCTCGTACACCGCCGCATCGCCGTGGGGATGGTATTTGCCCAGCACCTCGCCGACGATGCGGGCCGATTTCTTGTACGGGCTGTTGGGGCGCAGGCCCATATCGTGCATCGCGTACAGGATGCGGCGCTGGACGGGCTTGAGGCCGTCGCGGGCGTCGGGGAGCGCGCGCGCCACGATCACGCTCATGGCGTAGTCCAGGTACGCCGTGCGCATTTGATGTTCGATGTCAATGAGTTGAATCTGTCCGATGTCCATTCTTACCTTTAGTCAGCGGATGAAACGGATATACCGATGGAGATTAATTGGTGATCGTCTGTTCCAGCGCGCCGACTTCACGGAGATAGCGTTCGAGACGGGCGAATAATTGTTCGCAGTCCTTTACGATCTGTCGCGCCTTTTCCTCAGTCATTGGCTTAGGTGGGAATTCATAGTCCTGTTGTTCTCGTTCGCGCCGAGCCTGCGCCAGAATCTTGGCGTACTCCGGCTCAATCAGCCCAGCATTGACCAGGGCCGAGCCAAAAGCGGATTGCACGCCCGAATGTCTGGCGCGTTCCTCGCCTAACCAGAGCAAGGCGGCTGAGGCCATGTGGAATACCGCATAATACGCCCGGTTGACTGCGCCTCGCCATTTGCTGGCGTCTAAATCCACGTGGGCCGTTTCTAGATCGTCGCGTGCTCTATCGAAACGGTGCTGGCAGTAAGCCTTTTTCTCGGCCTGTTCCATAGTTCAATTCCATCGCGCTGCAGATTGCGGAAGAACAACAGACGCCATCGGGCTTGTTGCTCGAAATAATCTCGACTCCAGACAATCGGCGAAAGAAGCGCATTATGCTGGAGCCACGGTTCAACTGACTCCTCGGCTACAGCATCGTGGAATCTCCAATCCCCGTTATCCACCACCACCAGCACATCCAAATCCGACTCCGCATCCCCCTCGCCGCGCGCGCGGGAGCCGTAGAGGATGACGCGCTGAACCCGGTCGCCGAACTTTGCGCGCAGACGAGCCACGTAGTCCAGCAGGGCCGCGCGCTCGTTCTGGCGCAGGCGGGCAAGGCGCTGGCGCGGGGTGAGCCGGGTGCGGCGTGAGCGCGATGCTTTTTTGACTGGCTTTGGGCGTGTTTTCAACATAACAACCAGCATTCCACGGTTCTCTAATTATACCTTTCTGCTTCATTTAAAGCGATAAAAATCGGGCTTGGTGATTATTCATAAATGCTCCAGGCCTGCGCCCTCGCGGGCCGTCCGCGGGGACGCGGACGGGGAGCGGATCAGATGTGAATGAGCAACAGAATCGGACCGGTCGGCGCAGGATTCCGTTTGACGCCTGGGCGGGCTGGTGGTAAAAACTGCGCACTTTCCTGGAGGAGACAAATGAAAAAACTCAGTCAGTTTTTTGGCTATGTTGGCCTGCTCGTGCTCGCGCTCGCTATCCTCGTCAGCGGCGTGGGGCTTTATACCATCCGCCGCTCGTTCCCGCAGGTCAATGGGACGCTGAAAGTCCCCGGTCTGCATGGCAAGGTGGAGGTTTTCCGGGATGAAAATGGCGTCCCGCACATTTACGCGGACGACGCCCACGACCTGTTTATGGCGCAGGGCTACGTCCACGCGCAAGACCGCTTTTACCAGATGGACTTCTGGCGGCATCAGACGGCGGGGCGGCTCTCCGAGTTGTACGGCGAGACCTCCCTGGGGCCGGACAAATTCCTGCGGACGGTGGGGTGGATGCGCATCGCCGAGCAGGAATTTTCGTTGAGCGACCCGGAAAGCAAGCGTCTCCTCGAGGCTTACGCCGAGGGGGTGAACGCCTACATTCGCTCACGTCCTGCCGCCGACTTGAGTCTCGAATACTCCGTCCTCGCCCTGAACGGCCTGAACTATCAGCCGGAGCCGTGGGACCCGGCAAGCGCGCTCGCGTGGGCCAAGGCCATGGCGTGGGACCTGCGTGGCAATATGGACGAGGAAATCAAGCGCGCGGTGCTGAACGCCAAAATCGGGGAGCAGAAAACGAGTGAGTACATGCCCACCGCCTACCCGCCCGGCCATCCGGTGATCGTGCCGAACCCGGCGGTGGGCGGGCGCGCGCTCGAAAACCTGCACGGGCAGATTAATCAGGTGGAGGCCCTGTTCGGCGAGCATTCCAAAGACCTCGGCTCGAACAACTGGGTGATCGCCGGGCGCCGCACCACCACCGGCAAGCCGCTGCTCGCCAACGACCCACATCTGAGCATTCAGATGCCGGCCATCTGGTACGAGGTCGGCCTGCACTGCGTTAACCTTAGCCCTGACTGCCCCTTCGACGTGACGGGCGTCTCCTTCGTGGGCGCGCCCGGCGTGGTCATCGGCCATAACGACCGCATCGCCTGGGGGATGACGAACGTCGGGCCGGACGTGCAGGACCTGTATATCGAGCGGATCAACCCCGCGAACCCCAACCAGTACGAAGTCAACGGCCAGTGGGTGGATATGGTCGTCGTCCACGAGACCATCAAGGTCAAGGGAGGCGACGACGCGCTAATCGCTATCCGCTACACTCGCCACGGCCCGCTCATCACCGACGTTTACGGCCTGGAGGACTTTGCCGCCGACTCGGGCCTCGACCCCAATTACCGCTATGCCTTCGCTCTGCGCTGGACGGCGCTGGAGGTGGGCTTTACCTGGCGCTCCATCTTCAATCTCAACCGCGCCCGCAGCTTCGACGAGTTCCGCGAGGCCCTGCGCGATTTTGTCGCGCCCTCGCAAAACCTGGTCTACGCCGACGTGGACGGCAACATCGGCTACCAGATGCCGGGGCGCATCCCCATCCGCGCCAACGGGAATGGCCTCCTTCCCGCGCCCGGTTGGACGGAGGAATACGAGTGGACGGGCTACATCCCTTACGACGAACTGCCCTACGCCTACAACCCGCCGCAAGGGTACATCGCCACCGCCAACAACGCCGTCGTCGGCCCGGACTATCCTTATCTCATCTCGCTCGATTGGGATGCGGGCTACCGCGCGCGCCGCATCGTGGACCTGATCAACTCGCAGCCCAAGATTGACATCGCCTACATCCAAAAGATGCAGGGCGATAATATGAGCCTGGGCGCGAAAGAAATCCTGCCCTATGTGCTGGAGCTTCAGTTGGGAGACCCTAAACTGGCGAGGGCGCAAGAGGCCCTCCGTGCCTGGAATTATCAGTTGGGGCTGGACTCGCGCGCGGGGGCGATTTACATGAGTTTCCTGAACGCGCTCGTCGCGGGCGCTTTCCACGACGACCTCCCTGAGGATTACTGGCCTGACGGCGGGGCAGGCACGTGGCGGGTTTTGCGCGGCCTGCTGGAAAAACCCGAAAGTGAATGGTGGGACGACCAGAACACGCCCGGCGTCGAGACCCGCGACGACATTCTACGGCAAGCGTTGGCCGAAGGTTACGCTGCGCTGGAGGCGCGCCTGGGAGGTGACCCGGACGCATGGACGTGGGGCGGTGAGCACACGGCCACGTTTGTCAATGCGACGGTTGGCCGGACGGGCCTCGCGCCAATTGACGCGCTGTTCAACCGCGGCCCGTTTCCTGTCGCCGGCTTCTCCGGCATCGTCAATAATACAGGCGGCAGCCTGGCCCGCGACGATCGCACCGATCCCAAGAACCGCAGCGATGCCTTCGCGGTGCGCTCGACGCCCTCACTCCGCTTGATAGCGGACTTGAGCGATTGGAACAACTCGCTCCTCATGCACACGACAGGGCAATCCGGCCACGCCTTCCACCCGCACTACATTGACATGGCCGACCGCTGGCGCTTCATCCAGTAT
>DAOTXG010000227.1:0-7705 GCA_034435515.1 Anaerolineales bacterium | reverse complement strand
GCGCATGGCGGCTGGTGGACGAAGCGGGGCAGGTGCTGAGCCTGGCGGAGTTTCACCCCTCAGTTGGCATCCCCGCGGCGCAGGCGGCCCGGCTCAAGCAAGTAACGGTGAACTCCTCTCAGGTTATCTGCGTCGAGAACCCCACTTCTTTTTATGAATTAATACGGAATACGCAATACGCAATACGGACTACGCCACGCGAAGCGGCTATCAGCCATCCGCTATCGGCTATCTGCCTGTGGGGCAACCCCTCGCCCGCCTGCCGCCACCTCCTGCGCTGCCTGCCCGCCGAGACTGCCCTCCACGTCTGGGCCGACATTGACTACGGCGGCCTGAACATCCTGGCTCAATTGCGCGAGCAAGTGAACCCGCGCGCCACCCCCTGCCGCATGGACGTGGAAACGCTGGAAGCGCATTCAGCCTGGGCGCGCCCGCTCTCCCCGGCCGACGTGAAGAACCTGACCCGCCTCGCCCGCCGCTCCTCGCTGGCCGACCAACAGCCCCTCATCGCGCACATGCTCCGTCGGGGACTCAAGCTGGAACAGGAGGCGATCCGGCTGGCGCCAACGCCGTAGCGGGAAGAAGACGGATTGGCGCGCTCCGCGTGGGCGGATTGGGCCGTTCCGATCCGTTCATTCTGCTAATCCGTCTTCTTTCCCCGTCATAGATAAGATGACACGACCTATCCGCTAATCCGCTACTCATCCGCTGACAGGCATACTCCGCTGCCCATCTGCTGCCAGGGCATACGCCCGGGTCCCAATTGAATCCACTGGTTTTGACAATTACTGCTCTCCTCTTTACAATCTCTTTTGATAACGTCTCGATTACGCCGACGAGCATCGGTTTGACGTGCGACTCTTAAGCGTCAGCCTGATGCACCTCGCGACCCTTTAGCCGCGCGTCGTCGAAACACCTAGTCAATCGTCCCCGCAGTATCCGGCCCGGAATGACGACGAGCAGGAGAATGAGGAGGACGAGAGGGGGACGATGAGGACGCCAACGACGTTCCATGACTGACCTCAATCTTCGCCTCTCCGAGCGCGCGGCGCTGGTGCTCGAAACGGTCGCGGCCCGTCAGTTCCTCAGCCCAGAGCGATATCGCCTGCAGCTCGCCGCCGAGCATCTGGCGCTGATCGCCGGGTTCGACGAGCTGGTCTGCCTCGACAGCCTGCGCTTCCAGCCCTTTGATTATCAAATCCGCGCCGCCCAGACCGCGCTGCGTCGCTTTCGCGGGCGCGGCCTGTTGTGCGACGAGGTCGGGCTGGGCAAGACGATCGAGGCCGGGCTGGTGCTCAAAGAGTATCTCACGCGGCAGATGGTCAACCGGGTGCTCATCCTCACGCCGCCGGCCCTGGTCGAGCAGTGGCGGGAGGAGCTCGTCGCTAAGTTCAATCTGCCGGACTTCGTCACCTCCGCCGACGCTGAGTTCCGCGAGGGCGGCCCGGAGGCCTGGGCGCGCTTCCCGCGCGTCATCGCCTCTCTCGCCACGGCGCGCCGCCCCGCGCATCGCGCGCAGATCGAGCCTCTGCTCTACGACCTGATCGTCGTGGACGAGGCCCACCATCTCAAGAACCGCGCCAGCGTCTCGTGGAAGTTCGTCAACGGCCTGCAGCGGAAATACATGCTGCTGCTGACCGCCACGCCGGTGCAGAACAGCCTCGACGAGTTGTATAACCTCATCACCCTGCTCAAGCCCGGCCAGCTCCAGACCCCGCGCGAGTTTCAGCGCCAGTTTGTGACGCAGGGCGATCCGCGCCAGCCCAAGAACCGGGGCCGCCTGCGCGAGTTGCTGGCCGACGTGATGGTGCGCCACGCGCGCCGCCAGGTCGGCGTGCAACTGCCGCCGCGCCACGCCCACACCGTGCGCCTGACGCTTTCGCCCGACGAGCGCGCCCTGTACGACGAGGTGAGCCGCCTCATCCGCGCCCAGTTAGCCGGCGCGCCTGCCGACGCCTCGGCGGACGTCCCCGATGAGGCCGCGCGCGACGCGGAAGAGCCGCCCGCGCTCTCCATGGCCCATCGCTTCACGCTGCAGACCCTCCAGCGCGAAATCGGTTCCAGCCCGCAGGCCGCGCGCCCGACGCTGCTGGCGCTGGCCAAACTGCCGGCCCTGGAGACGCAGCGCCCGACGCTGTTGGCCCTGGCCGACCGCGCCGCGCAGACCCCGGCGTGGGCCAAAGCCGAGGCGCTGGAAAAACTGCTCGCACGCCTGAGCGGCGCGAAGTTTCTGCTCTTCACTCATTTCCGAGCGACCCTCGCGCAGCTCGCCACGCGCCTGCAATCCCTGGGCCTGAACTTCGTCGTCTATCACGGCGGCCTGAGCGCGGCGGAGAAGGACGAGGCCATCCGCCGCTTCGAGCGCGAGGCGCAGATCCTCCTCTCGACCGAGGCCGCGGGCGAGGGGCGCAATCTCCAGTTCTGCCACACGATGGTGAACTTCGACCTGCCCTGGAACCCCCTGCGCATCGAACAGCGGGTGGGCCGCATCCACCGCATCGGCCAGACGCAGCCGGTGGCGATATACAACCTCTCGGCCGCGGGCACGGTCGAGGATTACCTGCTCGACATCCTCGACCGCAAGGTAAACATGTTTGAACTGGTCATCGGCGAGATGGACATGGTCCTCGGCGAACTGGCCGACGAGCGCGATTTCGAGGACGTGCTCTTCGAGGTGTGGACGCGCGCCCACACCGAGGCCGACCTGCGGGCCGGGATGGAGCAACTGGGGGACGCACTGGCGGAGGCTCGCGCCAATATCCAGAAGGTCCACGAATACGACGAAGCGCTCTTCGGGCAGGATTTTGTGGCGGAGTGACGTTGGCGGTTGGAAGTTGGAAGTTGGAGATTGGAAGTTGGAAGTTGGAAGTTGGAGATTGGAGAATTGGAGATTGGGATTTGAATCATGTCTGAGTTGGCCGACTTTGTGCTGGATTTTTGCCGGGCGTTGGGCGGGGTGGTGGAGCCGCCCGCCTATGGCGTGTACGAGCTCTTGCTCCCGGACGCCGTGGCCGCGCAGTTGGGCGTCGAGGCCTTTCAGCGGTGGACCTTTGACGACGCAGGCGCGGCGAACGTCCGCACCGAAGACGGCGACGCAACCTGCCTGAGTTACAACCACCCCCTGGTCGAGCAATTGGCGGAGATGGCCCGCGCGGCGCCGGCTTGCGCCCGCTTCTACATCAACGCCGTGCGGCTGGAGAAAAGCGGCCTGCTGGAGCTGGCGCGCGCGGCGCTCGCCTTCCCCAACGCCACGCTGGTTGAAGTCCCCCACACGCTGGAAACGCGCGCGCTCTTTCACTACGCGCGCTTCAACTTCAAGGCCGCCCTCATTTCGGACGAGAAACGCGAGCGCCTGGTTTCGGCGCTGATGGACGTTCAGACCGGCGCGGGCGCGCCGGACTTCTCCGCCGACGAAGCCCTGCGGCTGGAGGCCGCGCCCGCCTTCACGGCGCTGCCCGACGCGCCCCTGCTGTGGATGAACGCTTCGGATCCGCTGGGGCCGGAGACGCTGCGCGCCCTGTTGGATCGCGCGGCGCGCGCCGCCGCCGACGCTCTCGGCGAGCACCTCGCCGCGCTAGAGCAGCGCACCGCGCGCCTGCTCGAGCTCGACCGCGCGCGCCTCGACGCCTATTACGCCGACCTGGAGCGCGACCTGGAACGCCGCCTGAAGCGGGCGGAGGACGAGGCCCGGCGCAAAACGCTGGAGGACAAACTCGCCGTCACCCGCGCCGACCACGCCGCCAAACTCGCCGACGCCGAAGCGAAATATCGCGTGCGCGTGGAACTCGACCTGATCAACCTCGCCCTCATCACCCAGCCCAAGATGACGCTCACCGCGCGCATCGAGAACCGCCAGGCCGGCGTGACGCGCGCCCTCGTGTGGGATCCGCTGCGCCGCCGCATCGAGCCGCTGGTGTGCGACGTCTGCCAGCAGCCCTCCGGCAAACTCTTCCTGTGCGCCAACAACCACCTGGCGGGAGAGCAGTGTTTGGCCCCGCAGTGCGTGGACTGCAAGCGCGTCTATTGCCGGACCTGCGCCCACGAAGTGACGACGTGCGTGGTGTGCGGGCGGCCAGTGTGCCAGCGCAGCCTGACGCGCTGCCGTCAATGCGGGCAGGGGACGTGCCGCGAGCACGTCAATCAATGCCATGCGCCGCGTGAAGCCGTCCCGCCCGCCGAAGTCGTTTCGCCCTCGGCGCCCCCGCCGCCGACGTCGGCGAAAGAGAAATCGCCGCCCGCGTCAAAGCCCAGGAAATCCGCGCCCGCGCGGACGAAGCGGCCTGCCACGGCCGCCCAGCCGTTGCCCGCCGATTGTCATCTCGAAGTCGAAGTACGAACGAATGAGGCGCTGGTGGTCGCGTTCGTGCTGAGCAAAGGGGAGGGGGAGATTGCTCAACGCCAGTGGCAGTTGACCGAACTCGGCATCCGGGTGGCGTGCCTGTGCGAAAAGGGCTGGCAGTGCCCGTCCGCGTTCCGCATGTTGGGACCCGAATCCCCGGCGCGGATTGAGGCGCAAATCGAGGCGGAAATTGACCGGCTGCGCGCGGAATACCACATTCCGCCCTATCGCGCCGCCATCTATACCGAGGAGCGAGGCGAGTTATTACGCCTGCCTCGCCTGCGCCTGCGCGGCCTGTGGAAAGACGCGGCGGCGTTGCATCCGGCCCCGCTGACTCAACTGGCAGAGTCGTCAGAGGACATAGCCGCTGAGACGCCAGTGGAGTACCCGGATTGGGCGTCGGCCTTCTCTCCTGCCGAGGCCGAACACTACCTGCCTGAGATTGATCGTTTCGTCCGCGTCGCCTACGGCTGGCTGATCTACGAAGGCGCGCTCCAGGCCGACGAACTGGCGGCGCTCGCGGCCGCGGCGGCGAAGCCGGGCGAATGGTATGCGCCGGAGCGCGCCCGCGACATCTTCAAAGCGGACCCGCGTTTTCGCCTCCTGCGCGGGAAGATCGTGTCCATTCCCCCGGTCAAGCACCCGCTCAAGGTGCTGCAGGCCAAAGCCGTGCGCGCGCTGCCGCCGCTCGCGTTGACCGCCGAAGAGTTGCTGGCCGCGGCCGAAGGCCTGCCGCTCACTGCGCGCGAGGCGGAGATCGAGCAGGCGCTCAACCGGCGCGCCGTGCAGAAGATAGATTTGCGTTCGTTGCAGACCCTGATTCGCAATGCCGACAGTCCGGCGGAGATTCTCCCCCTCCTGCTCGAGTTGTGCGCCCCACGGGGTGAGCCAGAGGCCCGCACGCTGACCGACCGGCTTTCTGAACTTTGGAATCACACGCGCCGCTACGAATTGCGGGGCCGGACGCCCGGCGACCTGCACGCGGCTTGATCATCACAACCGGATGTGAACGGCCGTCCCCTGTCCGGGCGTCGACTCCGCCGCAATGACGCCCCCGTGCGCTTCGACCAGCGCTTTGGCGATGGCCAGGCCCAGCCCGGAGGCGCCGCTTTCGCCCGCGCGGGATCTGTCGGCGCGGTAAAAACGGTCGAAGACGTGCGGCAGATCGTCGGCCGGGATGCCCGCGCCGGTATCGCGTACGGTCAGCGTCACCTGCCCTCCATTTCGCGTCGCCTCTAACACAATCTCTCCGCCCGCTGGCGTATAGCGCAAGGCGTTGCTGATCAGGTTGCCTAACACCTGGGTCATACGGGATTCGTCCACGGCGATGGCGGGGAGCTCGTGATTCGCCTCCAACCTCAGCGCGACGCCCTGTTGCGCCGCCTGATGTTGAAACGTGGCGCAGGCTTGTTGCAGCAGTTCGCCGGGATTGACGGCTTGCTGGTTGAGTTTGAGTTCGCCGGTGTCGGCCTGCGTCAGCGTGCGCAGGTCGCCGACCAGATTCTGCAGGTGTTCGATCTCGGCGTAGATGACCGCCAACCGTTCGGGCGTCGGCGCTAAATCCCCGTCGCGCATGGACTCGACGTAGCCGGCGATGACGGTCAAAGGCGTGCGCAGTTCGTGAGCCACGTCGGCGGTCATCTGGCGGCGCGCGTTGTTGGCGCGGGCGACCTCCCGGCTCATCCGGTTGAACGCCGCCGCCAGTTCCCCGATTTCGTCTTGAGATTTTACCGGGACTTCTTGCTCCAACTCCCCGCCCGCCATCCGGTGCGTGGCCTCAGTCAGGGCGTGTAGTGGGCGCGTCAGCGTTCGGGCCAACACCAGGCCCACCCCCAGCGCGACCAGGATCGCCCCGCCCGCCGCCAGCAGCAGCGCCGTGTCGGTTCGCCGCAAATACGCGATTTCCTCCGGGGCCAGGCCAGGCCGGCGGGCAGCAGTCAGAATCGTCCCGACGACCTGGCCATTGACTTCAATCGCTTCTCCCCGGGCCAAAACGCCTGGCGCGACGCGCTCTCCCACCGTGAACTGTGTCCGGAGCGGGATGACGACGATCCCCTGAGCATCTGCCAGGCCAAAGAACAGGCGACGTTCACGCTGGAAGTCTGCCGGACCGCTCCCCGCAGGGAAGTCCGGGTGAGTTCCGGGCGCGGGCGTGAACTGGGGCGGCGCGCCGCGTTGTTGCTCGAGCGACTGCTCCACACCCTCCCACGACCCATGGGTCTGGTAGTAGGCCACCAGATTCGCTCTCAACTCACTTCGCACTTGTTCCACGAGCAAGCGGTTAAAGTCCCCGCTGTTGAAGAGCCGGATCACCACCGCCACCAGGAGCGCGACGGCGACGGCGACCAGGAGAAAAGCCAGCGTTAATTTCCAGGTGAGGGAGCGAAACATGGCTTAAGACTCGGGGGGAACCAGGCGATAGCCCACCCCAAAGACAGTTTCAATGTATTGCGGCTGATCGGGGTGAGGTTCAATTTTGGCGCGCAGGTTGCGGATGTGGACGTTGAGGGTGCGTTCCAGGCCGGTATAACCCTCCTCGGTCAGCCGGTCGGCTAATTGCTGGCGCGTGAGCACCTGGCCCGGTGCGCGCATGAAGAGGGCTAACAGATTGAACTCGGTCGGCGTGAGATTGACCGATTGGCCGCGCACGGTGACGGTATGGGTGGCTTCGTCCAGCAGGATGTCCCCCACGTGCAGCGGCTTTGCGCTGAGGGCGGCGGATTCCGCCCGGCGCAATATGGCCTTCACGCGGGCCGCGAGTTCACGCATCCGAAACGGCTTGATCACGTAATCATCCGCGCCCAGTTCCAGACCCAGCACGGCGTCGGTCTCCTCTTCCTTGGCCGTGAGGATGATGACGGGGGTGCTCCGCTCGCGCCGATAGGCGCGCAGAAACTCGTACCCGTCCATCTCCGGCATCATGATGTCGAGGAGGATCACGTCCGGGGTTTCGTGGCGAGCGGCGTAGAGCGCCTCCCGACCGTTCGTCGCCGTGACGACTTTGAAGCCCTGCCCGGTCAGATACTCGCTCAAGAGTTGCCGGACGTTGGCTTTGTCGTCCACCACTAGAATTGTTTTCGCCATGTCCATATTGTAATCCGTTTGACTGATCTGAACGATACCAACCTCTGGTTCAGATTTGATTTAGGCGCGGTGCAGATTTCGCTTAGGATAAGGATTTTTCCTCTCATCCAACACTCAGTTTGCCTAAGCCAGTTCTGAATAACCCGTAAGCCTGTTCTGAACATCTCTTCCCTACAATGCCGGTCAACAATGAAAGACAAACCCCAAAGGAGAAAACCATTCCATGTCAATCAAAAACCTCGTTATCGCAGGCGCCGCGCTGCTGATCGTCGTCGCCGCTGC
>DAOTXG010000226.1:0-2018 GCA_034435515.1 Anaerolineales bacterium | reverse complement strand
TTGCGGCCGCGGCCAGGCGGTATGATCTCCCATCAGCAACACCCGCGGCAGGTCATCCGGTAGCTGGTGTTGGTAGAGTTCGGAATGTGTCAAGGGGTTTTGGACACTTCGGTTGAAAGTTTAGTGTCGTTGGCTAAACACTCTCCTGAGAGTTGTAAAGTTTTCGGGGCGTTGATGCCCACTTGCGCTGGCCAGCGCGGTGGGACGGGCAAGCCCTGACTGAAGCGTTCGGGGTGGGTCAGATAGGCCGCCTGCAAGACGGTCTGGCGCTTCTGCCAGAGCGTCTCGGCCGTACCAAAGTAGACGGCGGCGGGCGTCATCAGACCGAGGGCGGTGTGATGATGTTGGTAGCAATACCACTGCTCAAACCCGCGCATCCAGGTCTGGGCGTGGCGCAGGCTGTCGAAGCGGTCGGGGTAAGTCGGATGATACTTAAGAGTCTTGAACCCGGCTTCGGCGTGCGGATTATCGTTCGAGACGTGGGGCCGGGACAGGCTTGGCTGGATGCCCAGGTCGCTGAAGAGCCAGGCCAGCGGCTTGGCGGTCATCGGCCCGCCGTTGTCGGAGTGGACGGTGAGTTGGTCAGGCTGGAGCTGGAAGCGGTGGAAGCTGGCGGCCAGGAGTTGTTCGGCATAGTCGCCGCTCTGCTTCTCGGCGATGAGCCAGCCGACAATAAAGCGGCTGAACAAGTCTAGCACCAGGTACAGGTAAAAGCATTGGTATTTGAGCAGACTGAGCAACAGCGTGATATCCCAGACCCAGACGTGGTTGGGGCGCTGCGCCACAATCTGGGGTGCCGGACGGGGGGGATGATGCAGTTGATCGCGGCGGTCGCGCACGGCCTGATTCTCGGCCAAAATCCGGTACATCCCGCGCAGCGAGCACAGATAGCGGCCTTCGTCCAGCAATTGCGGATAGACTTCGTACGGCGTTTGGTCGGCGAACCGCTCACTGTTGAGTTCGACCAGCACCGTCGCTTTCTCCGTGGCCGTGAGCGCATTCGGCGGCGGGCTGGCTGGGCGCGCGAGGCCTGTCGGCTTGGGTTGCCGCCGGGCGTACCAGCTACTGCGCGGCACGGCCAGCGCCGCACACGCGCGTTGCACGCCGACCTGCTTGGCCAGGCTTTCCACACTTTGCATCAGCGGGTCTCGCTCAGCGCGGGCAGGTCCGGCTCCGGCAGGCCAAGCACCTGCAACAACTTTTTTTGGGCGTCGATGATCAACTCGGCTTGGCCCAGTTTGGCCTGCAAGCGCGCGTTCTCGCGCTCTAACTGGGCTAGCCGTTGGGCTTGCTCAGCAACTTTGGGGCCACGTTTCTGTGGCTTCAAGCCGCGCTCGCGTTCGCGCCGCCAAGTGGTCAGATGACTGGAGTAGATGCCTTCGCGGCGCAGGAGCGCCCCCAGTTCACCTTTCGGGCAACACTCGGCTTCCCGCAACAGGCGCAGTTTTTCGGCGGCGCTGAAGGTCCGGCGTTTGGCGCGCACTTCGCCGGACGCCCCTGCAGGGGCGTCCGGCGAAGTGCCGAAGGTGGGAGTGAGGATGTCAGTGGTCATGGTTATCTCCTTTCGCCCTACACTAAATTATAGGTCAGGAGTGTCCAAGCCTATCCTGGCACAGAGGGATACGCCTCAGAAAGCTGGCTTGTGCTTTCAGAATATGGGCGAATGTGTCGCGAATCGATCCGTATGTGCCAGGTATTCCGGCTGTGATGACGTCATCGTCCAGTTTCATGCAAATTGCCATTAGCTCCTGATTTGCCCACTGGTTGTAGTGAAAGAGTTCAATCAATGTTGGTTCAGGTAGTTGCGTCATAATCAGAGTCTACTATCGACAAGAGGAACACACCATCACTTCCGATCGCCGACGATTCGATTGCTTGAGAAGCCGCCCAACGGCTCGCGTCAGCCGCTTTGCGACCGAAGGGAGCAAAGTCGCCTGCAACCTCCCAAGCCGCGCGCGGCATTCCTTCACCAAAGAAACCGAGGAGCCAAGTGCGATCTTGTAGCAGAGTGGGTGTAT
>DAOTXG010000225.1:0-5177 GCA_034435515.1 Anaerolineales bacterium | reverse complement strand
GCGCTCGATCTCAAAGAGTTGCCCAAATCCATGATCGTGCTTGGGGCGAACGCCGTCGGGCTGGAACTGGCGCAGGTTTACGCTCGCGCCGGGACGTATGTGACCGTACTCGAAGTCCTGCCGCGCATCGCGCCGTTTGAAGACGAGGACATTAGCGCCGCGCTGGCCGAATATCTTGAAGAAGAAGGCCTGCGCATCGTCCCCAACTTCAAGACGACCAGGGTGGAGAAGCGCGAGGGGCGCTACATCCTGACGGGAACCAAGAACGAGGCTGAAGTCGTGTTCGAGGCCGAGCAGTTGCTGGTCGCCACAGGCCGCCGCCCGGTCACCAGCGGGATGGGATTAGAAGAGGCTGGTGTAAAACTGGGCCAGCGCGGCGAAATCTTGGCCAACGACTTGCTCCAGACCCACAATCCGTTTGTGTTCGCGGCAGGCGACGTGACCGGGCGGGATATGTTCGTGTACGTGGCGGCGTACTCCGGCATGTTAGCGGCCGAGAACGCGCTGACCGGGGCCGGACGGACTTACGACGCCGCGTACATCCCGCGCATCACCTTCACCGATCCGCAAGTGGCGAGCGCAGGACTCACCGAAGCTCAGGCGCGCGAGCAGGGCTACGAGGTGAAGGTCAGCAGTCTGCAAATGGCCCACGTCCCGCGCGCGCTGGCTGCCCGCGACACGCGTGGGCTGATCAAACTCGTTGCCAACGCCGCGACGGATCAACTGCTCGGCGCGCATATCCTGGCGCCCGAAGCGGGCGAGATGATCCAGGTTGCTGTGCTGGCGATCCGCTTCGGCCTCACCGTGCGCGACCTGCGCGAGACGATGTTCCCCTACCTGACCAACGCCGAGGGGCTGAAACTCGCCATGCTCTCGTTTGAGAAGGACGTGGCGAAGCTGAGCTGCTGTGCGGGATAGAACAAGGAGGGCGCTATTGATCGATCCGACCCGCACCACACGCACGACCGTCTACCGAGTGACCGGCCTGACGTGCGCGGACTGCGCGGCACTCGTCCGAGAAGCGTTGAAAAATCAGGCTGGCGTGTTCGCTATCGGCGAAACCTGGACAGAGAGCGCCGTCGAAGTGACTGTGACGCATGATCCGGTGGCCGCGCCGCCGGAGACTATCGCCCACGCCATCGAAGACGCAGGCAGCACCGGCGACTGGCCGCACACCTTCCGTATCATCTCTTGGAAATAGCGTGACCGCGTTCCCCTTTGCATGGTGAGCCATGCTGAAAATACCTGAAGCGAAGGCCGTCTCGAAAGCGCGCATCTGCGCCACCTGCGGCGATGAGATTCCGCAGGGCAAGGGCATCCAGAGAGACAAGCAGTGGTTCTGCTCGCCATGGCACGCGCAGCAGTGCAGGCCCAAGCGGCCCTGGTGGAAACGTATATTCAGCAGCGGCGATCAGGGTGGCGGCGGTTGCTGTTGATCATGGAACTCGTGGTGGCCGTCCTCGTTGTGGCTGTTTGCTGCCTGGCGCCACTCCTTCTCATCGCGCGGGATGAGCGCAAGACGCAAAAGCCACGTGATGAACACCCCCGCGGAGATGGAAATAAATGAAGCGATTGATGACCCTTCCCATCCTGGCGCTTGTCGCTGCAGCCTGTGCTGGCCCACCGATCACGCCACCCGCGCCAGTCGTTGAGGCGACGCTGCCGCCGGCTGTCGTTCCCACGCCAACCGTGCTGCCGCCCGAGGAGTCCGGATCGAGAGGAGGTGAGGCGTATCGGGACGAGATAGCCAATCTGCGAGGCGGCTCTCCATAGGGAGAGGAACTGGTGCCGGGCCAATCCCGGCAGTCCAATCTGTTTCAATGCGGAGGAAGACATGCACAAGAAACTATTGCTGGCCATGATCCTGGCGTTGGCGTTGTCGGCCATGTTCATCGGCCCGGTGGCCGCCCACACTACGCCAGACAATGCGCCAGACACGCCTTTGCCGTCAGCATCACCAAACGCTTTCACCAATTTCCTAGACGCCCTCTCGCACAGCCAGGCCATCAACGCGCTGTTGAGAAACCCGACGTGCGGCGCACATAGTATCCACCCACCGGGGAATCCGTGAGGATAACCTGCAATATAGCCCGAGGAGGACATCATGGCCCTGTACATGATCACTAACCAGCATCAACCGGAAGATTGCTCGGGGTTGTCGGACGAACTGGTCAGTTATTACGAGACCAAAAAACCGTCCGGCAACGTGAACGTCGTGTGCAGTTGTGGCTCCGGCGAACACCGCATGTTCTTCCTGATCGAGGCACCTAGCCCAACTGACGCGCTGCAGGCGATACCGGGCGGATTTCTGCGAACAGCCGTCACAGTCACGCCGGTCGATGAAGCCTACAAGTTTGCCACCAGCGGCGCATAGGCTGACATGCCGATCAGTGTTCGTATGGGCAACGGCTTGAGCCGCTGTGACGGGCCCCAAAGGAGGTGAGGCCTTGAGGGTCGGAAAGTGAAGGATCCGGTCATCGCGGAAGGCCCGAAATTGAGCCTTCCGCTTTTTCCAGCCATTCCATCCAACGTTCAAATAAGAAAGGAGTGTGGAGAAATGTACGTCAAAGCATTGAAATGGCCCGTGATCACATGGGTCGTGGTGGATGTCATTTTCCTGATAGGAGTGGCGTTGTTTCCTGATATTGGCAGTTATGCGACGCCCGGTGCCCTGACGCCACTGCTGCTGGCCTTTGGGATTTGGGCCGGCTACAAGATCGTTCAGTTTGGCGGGAACTACCTTCATGCTGCTATCGCCGGCCTGGTCGTCGGTGTAGTTTGCGCCATATTAGCCATCGTCGGCTTTGGCGTCATCCTGGCTTCGGTGACGGGCGGCATCAGTGCCGTACTGCCCGCGGCAGTGTATTACCTGGCGGTGAACTTGTTCGGCGCCTTGATTGGCGGCGGCTTTGCGCTGAGCAAATAGCTTGAGATGATGCAGTTCGGGGAACTCAAGGAACTGGAACGAATTCCTTGAGTTCCCTTCGAGAATAAGGAGGTCAGAGATGTTCAACATGTTGAAAGCGAATGCCATCACCCAAAAGCATACCTGCGCCATCTGCGGCTACGAAATTCCTGAGGGCAAGGGCATCCAGAAAGACAGGCAGTGGTTCTGCTCGCCGTGGCACGCCCAGCAGTACAGACCCAAGCTGGCCTGGTGGAAACGGCTTTTTGGCGGCGGCGACATGAACTCCGGCGGGTGCTGCTAACCATGGAAATTGTACTGGTCGTCATCGCCGTGGCCGTGTGCTGCCTGTTGCCGCTCATCTTCATCGCGCTGGATGAGCGCAAGAGGCAAAAGCCGCCCGAGGAACACTCTGGAGAAGACAAATGAAACGACTGGCGATTCTTGCTGCCCTGGCAATCGTGCTCTCGGCCTGTACGCCCCAACCGGTTGCTTTTACACCAACTGCGCCTCCGCCCACGATTGCTCCCACACCGACAGCCCTCCCGCCGACGGTGGTCCCATCGCCCACTCCCCCGCCCCAGACGCCAGAACCAACGGCGGTCCCATCGCCCACTCCTCCGCCCCCGACGCCAGAACCAACGGCGGTCCCGACGGTGGTGCCGACCGTCGAAATCCTGCCCCCAACCGTTGGGCCGAACCCGACAGTCTCAGTTGCCAGTTTCGCCGACTTCCCCGGCAACGTGGCGACAGGCAAAGCCGCGCCGGACTTTACCGCGCGCGTGTTGGGCGGCAGCACGTTCACACTCTCCGAACAGCGCAGCGCGCCGGTGCTGCTGTTCCCCACCGTTGTCGGCTGTGGCGACTGCATCTTCGTCATGCAGGAGATAACTGCCGCTTATCCCGACTATCGCGGGCGCGGCCTGAAAGTTGTCATCCTCAATCTGTACCCGGAAGATGTGCCGGAGACCTGGCAACCGTTCGCGGATTACTTCGCCGAGCCAGAATTTATCTGGGGGGTGGTGAATTCGACAGACTTTGTGGTGGGTTACAACATCCAAAGCCTCGGCACCACGCTGCTGGTTGACCCGGACGGCAAACTCGTGTTTCGGCGCGAGTACCCGCTATTCGCCGACGAGTTCCGGCAATTGTTCGACCTGGCAACACGATGATGAGATTGAAAGCTGCATTAGCGAAGGAGGAAGGAAGCAATGTCCCACGACTGTTGCGGCCTATCGGACATCACCTGCTTCGAGACGTATAACAACGTTGAACTGTTTCTGGCGCTGATGGGCATGGGCGCTATCCGCTCGGTTTATATGCTGACCGCGCATGACCGGCCGAGCAACAAGCTCCTATTCGACCTGCGGATTGACTCCACTCTCGATGCGCTTCTCATTCGAGGCAGGCGGGCTGGCACCTCCGCCGACGCACAGATGGCAGCGGTTGCCTTCGAGTACGCACGCCGCATCATAGACGCAGGCGTCAACGGGCATCCGGCCCATTATCGGCTGGAAGTGAGGACAGATACCGAAGTCTTGGCGCCGCCGATCGGGTGATCGACTCAGCATTCGGGCCTGGACGTGCGGTGTGCGTGACGTACGGCCAGAACCCGTTCTTTTTAGGAGTGAAATCTCGATGAGCAATACCGTCCGAACCCAAAAAGCCATCCAGGCCCGAAAGGCGGCACGCCGCCGCGCGCGTCACGCCAAAATTCAGACCGGCCCGTTACTCATTGGCCTGTTTCTCGTCGTCATCGTCGGCTGGGTAGGGTGGAACGCCTGGCAGAGCGCGCGGGGACCGGTGGTCAAGCTGGTAGATACGGTCGGCACCCAACTGGGCCAGATCGCGCCGGATTTTAGCGTGCCCACACTGGACGGCAACACGTTTGCCCTCTCCAAACAGCGGGGTAAACCCACCGCCATTCTGTTCATGGCCTACTGGTGCACCCGCTGCATTCCCGAGGCGACCGCGCTTGGACAACTCCAACGCGAATACGGCGACCGCGTGAGCCTGGCAGCCATTGATCCCGATCCTTCCAGCACGCCGGAGTTGCTGGCGCAGTTCAAACGGGCTGCTGGGAACGGCCCGATCACCTGGGCGTTCGACGGCGAGGGGCGAGTCTTGACCGCTTTCCAGGTCGTTGCGCTGGACACGACGCTCATCTTCGACCGCGAAGGTCATTTAGTCTATCGCGATGAAGTCCCGACGACTTATCAAACGTTGAAGCGCGAACTGGAAAAACTAAATCCGTAATGTGGCAAAGGAGTAG
>DAOTXG010000224.1:0-25834 GCA_034435515.1 Anaerolineales bacterium | reverse complement strand
TGACTGCGCCATCGCGGCTGCCCAGAAGCAAAGTGTTGCCATCAGGCGCGAAGGCGGCAGCCAATATTGAAATTGATGGGCTGGTGAAGGTACGGGGTTGAGTCTGGGGCCCAACGTGCCAAAGCCGCGCGGTTCCATCCCAACTGCCGGTCAGAATATATTTGCCATCCGGCGAGAAAGCAACACTCCAAACCGCATCAGTATGCCCGAGAAAAATGCGTTTTTCCTGGCCCGTTTCAACATCCCACAGCCTGGCGGTATGGTCGCCGCCTCCAGTCACCGCTTGTTTGCCATCGGGCGAGAAATCGGTGGTATTCACGAAGCCTGTGTGACCGGCGAGCACACGCAGTTCTTGACCGGTATTCATATCATACAATCGGGCCGCCTCACCATCGGGGGTCAGCAAATACTTCCCATCCGATGAGAAAGCCGCCTTGGCGCCAACCGATCCGAAATATCCGGATTGGACGACGAACTGACGGATTTCCCCTCCGGTCCGGATGTCCAATAATCGCGCTATCGCAGAACTGGTTGCCAGCACGTACCGGCCATCCGGTGAGAAGGCCGCCTCACTGAACAAGTCACTGCTGACGAACCGGCGAACCTCATGGCCGGTTTGAGCATCCCACAGGATGATCTGGCTGCCCGTCGCGGAGGCGTTATTTGTCAGCAGGTATTTGCCATCCGGCGAGAAGGCGAGGGAGGTGGCCCACCCGGATTGGTTAAGCCTCATAAGTTCTCGGCCGGTTTCGACATCCCACAGCCGCGCGGTCTCGTCCAGGCCGCCGGTCAGCAGGTGCTTGCCGTCGGGTGAGAAGGCCACTGCGAGTACAGTCTCGGTGTGGCCGCTGAAGGTTCGGAGTTCCTGGCCGGTTTCGGCGTCCCATAATCGGACGGTCCTGTCTTCGCTGGCCGTCGCCACGTATTTGCCGTCGGGCGAGAAAGCGGCTTCCCGGATTGCCCGCGTATGGCCGACGAAAACCCGCCGGGTGTATAAGCGCGTCAGGGCTTGCGACAGGGCCGCATCCGCTTGCGGCGAGTAAACTTTTTGCAGGCCGCGAATACTGAGCAGGGCCGCAAGTTCTGCATCACCGCCCGGCGATTGAATCAACGCATTGGCGTCCGCACCCAAGCGTTGACCATCGGCCCGCTCGGCGTTGGCGAGCGCGATGGCCTATTGGGTCGCGGCATTCTGCGCCCCGGCGACGGCCTGGGTGCTGGCAGCCTGCGCGGTTGAGCGTTGCGCCACTTGTTGGGTGTTGGCCGCTTGCGCGGTGCTCGCGTTAGCGTCGGCCCGCAGCGCATTTTGGGTTGCCTGCTGGCCGAAGATAAAGGCGGTGACGGCCAGCAGACCGGCGATCACTAATGCCACCGTCAATATCCACGCGCGCTGGCGCAATTGTTTTGCCGCTCGCGCCTGTTCCTCGGCGCGCTGTTTCTCGGCCTCGGCCAGTTTGCGTGCTGTCTCCAGTTCGTGTCGCTGCCGCTCGCGTTCGGCGGCTTCGTGCTGGTCGCGTTCGGCAATGCTGGCGTCGAGATAGGCTCGCTCCGCCTGCGTCAGCGAGATGGTGTTCCCCGCCGCCCAACCCTCGAACTGCGCCAGCCGTGAGCCAGTCAGCAGGAAACTCGGGTCGCGCTGCGCCCCCTCCCAATCGGCAGCCGCGCTCGCCAACTGCCTCTGCCAGCGCACGTCAGTGCGGCTGGCGTCCAGCCATTCGCGCAAGCGCCGCCATTCGCGGAGCAGCGCCTCGTGCGCCACTTCGACCGTCGGCCCGCGCGTCACCAGGTCACGGTCGAAAGAGAGAAGGCGGGATTTGCCAAACGCCTCAATGACCGCCTCGACTTCTTTTGAACCACTCAGAACACGAAGGTCACTAAGATTTTCCTCCTTCGTGTTCCTGGTGTTCTTCGTGGTTAAACCCTCCAACTCTGTCCGCAACGTCCTTCGCCGCGTGTCTTCCGTTCCTTCACCTAAAGTGACCAATCTCAAGAAAAGTTGCTGGGCGGCGGATTGCCCGGCCTCGGCGAGGCTGGCGTAGACTTCTTCCGCGCGTTTCGCCAATGCACCTGACACGCCACCGATGGATTGATAGGCCGCCTTGGTCAGCAACCGCCCCTCACGCCGCTCGAACAGTTCGGTGAGTGCGTACTGCAACAACGGCAGCGCGCCGGGCTGCTCATTCACGTCGGCCACAATCGCCGTCACCAATCCCGTCTCCAACACCGCGCCCGTCCGTTCCGCCGGTTCGCGAATCGCGTGCGCCAGTTCGTCGGCGGTGAGAGGAACCACGACCTCCGTGTGCTGGCGCATCAACTCGCTGAAGTGCGGGAACAACAAGGGGCGGTCGTAGAAATCCGCACGGAGGGTGAGGATGACGCGGAGCGGGCTGCGAGGATCGGCGACGGCGGCGTGCAGGCTGTTGAGGAAGTGCGCAACTTCGGCCTTGTCCTCGACCAGGGTGAAGACTTCTTCAAACTGGTCAATGACGAGCAGCAATTCGCCGCCCTCGGGCAACACACGGCGTACGGCGCGCAACAGCCCGCGTTCGTCCTCGCGCAGTTGAGTCAGCAGGCTCGGCGGCTGGTTGACGGCGATCTTGAGCAGGGCGAGTTCCACTTCTTCGAGCGGATGGGCGCCGGGGAGCATCTCGGTCATGAACCAGCGCTCTGCGCCGGGCAGCGCGCCGCGCCGGAGGGCCGGGATGAGTCCGGCCTTGACAACCGAGGATTTGCCGCTCCCGGAGGGACCGACCACGGCGAGGAAACGTGGTGCGTGAGGCGTGGAGGGTGGAGCGACGAGTCGATTGAGGAGTTGTCGAGTAAGGGCTTCGCGCCCGAAAAAGTCGGCGGCGTCGGCCTCCTGAAAAGCGCGCAAGCCCTTATAGGGGTTGGGCACATCAAGCGGGGCCGAGACATCCGGGACGATTGGAACGGCGATTTGCGCTGTAACGCCCTGGCCGAGCGCGGTCCGGAACGCGGCGGCGAAGGCCAGCGCATCGGGATAGCGTTCTCGCGCGTCTTTGGCAGTGACCCGCTGAATGACCTGGTTCAACCCGGGCGGTAGGCTGGGATGCAGGGCTGGGAGTGGTTCGGTGAGATGCTTGAGCAGCTGGGTGGCGGGCGTGGCGTCGGGGAAAGGGTGCTCACCCGTGAGGACTTCGTACATCACGACGCCCAGGCTGTAGAGGTCGGCCAGGGGCGTGAGGGGTTCGCTCTTCGCCTGCTCCGGCGAGATGTAAGCCAGCGAGCCAGAGACCACGTCGACCTCGGTCGCGCCAGTGGAGCGGCTGATGTCTTTGGCGATGCCAAAGTCAGTGAGGTAGGCGTTATCATCGTCGTCCAGGATGATGTTATCTGGCTTGATGTCGCGGTGCACGACCCCAACCCGGTGCGCCACAGCCAACGCCGAGGCGATCTGATCGAGGAGGTGCGCCGCGCGTTCCGGGGGCAGTGGGCCGCGTTCAAGGGCGGCCCGGAGACTGCCCCCGCGCAGGTAGCGCATGACCAGGTACGCGCCGTCGGGTTCGCGCCAGTAATCGTACAGCGGGACAATATGCGGATGCTCGAGCCGGGCGACGAGTTGGGCTTCGGCCTCAAAGCGGCGGATGAAATCAGGGTGGTTGGCGTATTGGGGGAGGATGACTTTGATGGCGACCTCGCGCCCGACGGCGGGCTGATGGGCGTGATAGACCGCGCCGAAACCGCCCGCGCCAATACGCTCACGCAGTTCGTAGCCGCGAATAGTCTGGCCACCACTGTCGCTCATGAGGTTACCCGGGGTTGAGGCGTATTAACCGTACCGCAAAAGTCGCTTTGAGGCCGCAGGGAATCGAGGCTTTAGCCGGTGATTAGCTGCCCTCTCCCGGCTAACCCTAAAGGGTGCTTCGCGAAGCCTCGACTCCGGTGGGCGGCTAAAATGAGTTTTGCGCCATTGCGCATTAAGATTATAGGGCGGGCCGAGAAATTGGGCAACTAAAGTCTGCTATATGATGTGCGGCTCCTGCAAAGGTGTAGTAGCCTGCTGATTGCACACATCTCAGCTGCTCCCCGTCCGCGTCCCTTCGGCTTCGCTCAGGGCAGGCCCCGCGGACGGCCCGCGCCCCAAACGGGTGCTTCGCGATGGATGCGGGCCAGGAGCACTTGTGAATAATCACCAGTAGGAGCGGCTTGCAGCCGCGACCGAAATGCGGCCCGGACCCACCGGGTTTTGAAAATCTGGCAGGTCTCGTCAACAAGAGACCGACGCGGTTTTGGAAACCGCGTCGGTCTGCCTGTGCGCTGACTTGTTTTGCGTGCACACCCTCACACGCGTCCTGTTACTCTTATAGCAATCCGCGTATAATCTGGAAGCCCTTCAGGCGTCGAGCACGCGCCTGGAATGGGAAAATCTGAGCCGGTGACTGAACCGTTCGGGCAAATTCCAACCTCATGCGCACACTCTATTGGAATAAAAACATCCCCAAAGTCGTGATGTCCAAAGTCCTCCGATCGCTGTGGCAGGGTGTGGTCTGGTCGCCGCTTGGCCTAACGGCGATGGCCGAATTCTCGGAACCAGGGCTGCCCGGCCCGCACTGGCTCAAAGTCAAGAACCATCTCAGCGGCATCTGCCCTACGGACCTTTCGCTCGTCTTCGTCCAAGCGGATCCGGGGGTGGTGCTGGCGCCCTTATACCCGGACAACGTGCCTGTTTACCTCGGGCACGAGGTGGTGAGCACAATCACCGAGGTCGGGCCGGGCGTGACGCGTTATGAGCCTGGCGACCGTGTCATCCTGGATAAAAGCGTGCTCACCGGCTTGTCGCCCAATTGTCTCTCTCAGGAAATAGATCCTCCCTGCCGCTTTTGCGCGCGGGGAGAGTATGCCGTGTGCGAAAACGTCGCCGCTAACGTCGGGCCGCGAGGCCTGGGCGGAGGTTGGAGTGATGGCTTCACCTGTCACGAGACGGACGTCTACCCCTGTCCATCCGATTTCACCGACGATCAGGCGATGCTGGTCGAACCGATGTCGGTCGCGCTGCATGCCGTGCTCCGCCGCCCGCCGAAGGATACAGACAAAGTGTTGATCATCGGCGCGGGCACCATTGGGCTGCTCGTCGTGCAGGCCGTGCGCGCTATCAGCCCCAATTGCTTCCTGACAGTCATCGCCAAATATCCGCACCAGGCCGAGGCCGCGCGCCGCTTCGGGGCGAATGAAATTATCGGGCGAGAAGATCAGTATGCGGCAGTGGCGCGGCTCACGGGCGGCAAGCGCTATACGGCGCTGCTCAACCGGGGGATGATCCTGGGCGGCTTCGACGTGATTTACGACTGCGTCGGCGCGCGCGACACTGTAACGGACGCCCTGCGCTGGGCGCGCGCCGGGGGCGTGGTGGTACGGGTGGGGATTGATTTCACCTTTATGAAGGTGGATCTCGGCCCGGTGAATTATCAGGAAGTGGATCTGATCGGGAGTCGGGGGCACGATGTGGACGAGTGGCAAGGTCGCCGCCGCCACACGTATGATTGGGTGATAGACCTGGTCCGCGAGGGTAAGTTCCGCTCCGATGGGTTGATTACTCACCGGTTCCCGCTGCGCGAATACCGGCGGGCGATTAAGACTTCCATCTCGAAATCGAAAGAAAAGCCGATCAAGGTGATCTTTGACTTGTCGCTCGGATAAGGAGAAAAAGGAATGAGCCTGACCTTTACAGAAACGCCGCTGACCCGGCCGGTCCACGACTGGCTGCGCTCGATTTACGTGGCTTACGCGCCCGGCGCCACGACGCCTGTGCTGGACGAGGTCGCCCATAATCTGTTCGACCACTTCAGCCGGATGGGGCATCACGTCCAGGAGCGGCCGGATGACCGCGTGGAGGTGCTCGTCACGACCGCGCCGTTCGGCGAGCCGCTGGGCTGGCGCGAGGCCGTGCTGTTTACCTGCCGCCGCCGCTTCAACCTCACCCACACGCCGACGGTTTACTCGCTGATTCACGCCACGCCCGCGCAGCTGCAGGAGCGGCTGGATTACTTCCGCGCTGCGCTCGCCAAAGACCCGCCCGACCCGGACGACTTCGCGCTCCCCGGCCTCGCCCCCTCGGCCCACCGGGCGCTCATCGAGCAGGGACGGCGCGGCGGCCCCATCCTGGCCCTCGTCCGGCAGTTACAGGCGCAGTCCAAGAGCATCCGCATCATCCTCGTCGTCGGCGACGACCACCCGGAAGCCGCCTATTACTTCGACCTGGTCGGCGCGCACCCGCGCATCGAGGCCGCGCAGCCCGACTTCTTCTACACCGACATGGTCTTGCGCATCGCCACCAGCATCTGCACCAACGAAGTGACCAGGCACGAAGTCCGGCCGGACATGATCCCGCGCGGTGTGTGGGAAAGGTTGACGACCCCCAGGGCGATGCAGATCGCGGGCCGGCGGCTGGGCGAACGCCAGTTTTTCACCGAGATGATTCGCGTGGCCGACATGGTGCACGTCCCCTCTATCTCCGAGGCCGTCGCCGACCAGTACAGCGAGGGCTGTTTCGCTACGTGGGACCCGCAAATCAACGGGTTGATCGCGACCGTGACCGGCAGCGCGCGCCCGGTGGCGAAAGACAACCTCACCGAAGACGAGCTGGCCGTGATCGTCGGCGTGCGCCCCGACGGCCTGGGCGCGGTGGTGCGGCACGTCGAACACAAGCGCAACGACTCGCCCTCGTCCGAAGCGGTGGAGTTGATGGACATGGACTACGCGCTCCCCAGGATTGCGCTAGGCCCGGAGTGGGGCGTCGAGAGGGACGCGCCCGTCGTGCGCTCCAAACTGCACGGCCATCGCGGCATCGCCGCCTACGACCCGGAGCACGTCGAGTTTGTGCACCTCGACGCGCCGTACTATCACTACCCGGTCTCGTGCTCGACCGAGGCGCAGGCCCGCGCCATCAAGGCCGCCTTCCGCCGCTCCACGGCCCTGCAGAACCTGAACGACCCGCGCCAGGTCGTCTTTACTGTCCTGCCCGGCCATGGCATCGTGGTCGTGGAAAAATGGATGGCCGGCAAAGCGCCCTTCCAACTGTTGTGGGAGCACATGGACGCGGGTTTCGTGCACGTGACGAATGAAGTCCCCCAGGGGCCGCTCGATTTTGTCCCTGGGCCGGAGGGGATGAGGGTGTTGAAGGCGGAACAGTAATCAGTAATGAGTAAACAGTGAACCGTGTTGAGAGAGGCAACCGCCGACTTCGCAAGAGGTCGGCGGTTTTCATTCAGGGACTTTGGCCTGTGCCAGCCTCACACGCAGTCCTCCATTCACGAGGGGAATCCCTACGTCAAAATCCAGGCCGGTGTTCTTTTGCAGTTGCGCGCTGTTGCACAGCATCGCCACATGCCAGCCGGGGCATTTGGCCCTCAGCACTTTACCGAACTGAGCGTAAAGGTTACGCAGGTCCTGGCCGCCGCGCACCCGCACGCCGTAGGGCGGGTTGGTGACGATCCAGCCGGGTCTGGCAGGCGGCTCAATGGCGGAGACCGCGCGGCGCGAGAATGCGATGCTGTCCGCGACGCCCGCGCGTTCGGCGTTGGCCCGCGCAGCCTCGACGGCCCCGGCATCCCGGTCGGAGGCGAGGAGCGGGAGGCGGGAGGCGGAAGGCATGGAGCGTCCCGAAGGGATGCTTCGCGATGAAGCGGCCAGGATCGATTGCCACAACTTCGAATCGAAGCCCGGCCAATCCATAAAGGCGAAGCGACGATGGAGACCCGGCGGAATGTTCCTGGCCATTAACGCGGCTTCGATAGGGATCGCGCCTGAACCGCAAAACGGGTCGAGGAGCGGGGAGGCGGGATCCCAGCCGGAGGCAAGGAGCATCCCCGCCGCCAATGTCTCGCGCAAAGGCGCCCTGGCCGTGGCCAGGCGATAGCCGCGCTGGTGGAGTAATGCGCCCGACGAGTCAATGCTGAGCGTGCATTTGTCGCACACGAGACGCGCGACGATCAATTGCGGCAAGGGTGTAGAGACGCCCCGGTGGGGCGTCTCTGCCTCTTGTTCCTCATCACCCCGCGCTCGCTGCGCGTGGCGCGCCGCCGGTCGCCCCAGCCGATCCTCAATCGCGCCCGCGATCCGCTCGGCTACCGCGTCGGAGTGATAGAGTTTGGACTTGTGGCAGGTGACATGGAGCGCGACGGGTTGACCGGGCGCGAGGAAGTTTTCCCAGGCCAGGCGGCTGGCCTTTTTGCGCAGTTCGGAGAAAGCAGCCGCGTAGAACTCGCCCAGGCGCACCAGCACACGGCTGGCCGTGCGCAGGTGGAGGTTGGCGAGGTAGAGGGTGCGGAGGTCGCCGTGGAATTCGACGCCCCCGCCCTCACCCCCCGACCGCTGGCGCGTCTCCCGTTGGAAAGGCTCAACGGGAGAGGGAGGGACAAGCAAATCAAGTTCCTGCGCGGTGAAAGGTTCGAGGCCCGGCGCGCAGACGGCGAAGAGGGTGTACGGGGGTGTGGGGGTATGGGAGTGGGAGGCCATGATAGCCGGGCAAGGTGGTTGCTCCGCTCTTACCCTTCACAGTATCGTGGATGACGGATGCGGTGCGGCTCGTCCAATAGGGCGTCCTTCGACTGCGCCGCTTCGCGGCTCGACTCAGGATGTGTGGCAAGTGACGAGAGGACTTCGTCCACGGAACGTAACCGGGTAACGAGTAATTGGCGGGCGCGAGTGGCGAGGAGGATTACGTTGCGCGCGCGAATGAGGCCGGACCCTCCGATTGTGCCAGGCGCAAGGTTCGGGCCGGGTTCCAGGCCAAGCGTAGCCAATATTTTTAGCGCAAAATCCCAGCGGTTGAGGGCCTGGGGGCCGACGAGGTTCAGCGGGCCGGAAATGTCGGGCCGCCCGGCCAGTTCGAGAAGCGCGGCGCACAGGTCGTGGACGTGCACCGGGCAGCGATATTCGTCGGTGAAGAGCGTGATTTTGTCTCCGCGCTGCCGACCTTCAACCAGCCACCGGGTCTGGTGGTCAAGCGGGTCAAGGCGCCAGATGAGGGAGGGGCGGACAATCACGGCCGAGGGGCACAGGCTGGCCACTATCGCCTCTGCTTCGGCCTTGGCCCGCGCGTAATCGGTGATAGGCGAGGGCGGCGCGTTGTCGTCGTAGGGCGGGTGCTCGCCGTCGAAGACCAGATCAGTGGAGAGATGGATGAGGCGCAGGCCGTTTTCGCGAGCGATAAGCGCCAGGTGGTGCGCCGCCGGGACGATGGCGGCGATGTGCTCCGGCGAGCGGTTGGCGCAGGCCGTGTGGATGACGACGGACGGTTGAGTCTGGCGGATGGCCGCGCGGACGGCGCTCTCATCGCGCAGGTCGAGAGGAAGAGCCAGGGCATGGGGAGAGGAGAACGGCCGCGAGTAGTACGTCGCGCAAACGTCCCACTCGCGCCCGGCGTCAACCAAATGCTGCCCCAGAAAACCGGAGCCGCCCGTGATGAGCAGGCGCTTCACGCATCCCCCGAAGCATCGCTGAGCGGGGACCGGTCCTCCGAAGCATCGTCGAGCCCGGGCGACTCTTCTGAAGCCTCACTCAGCAGGGAGGCCGGCCCCAGAGCATGACCAAGCAGAGAGTCGTGTCCCAACTTACGCAGCGCGTCTCTGGCCGCCGCCTGCGCCGCCGCCTGCTTGTTCGGGCCGGCGCCCACGCCGTGGGCCTCGCCGCCGATGAGAACCTGGACGGTGAATTCTTTCTGGTGGTCGGGGCCGACGGCGGAGACGGTGTGGTAGCGCGGCGTATGCCCCAACTCGGCCTGCGCGATTTCCTGCAGATAACTCTTAGGGTCGAGGTCGGCGTTGGCGATGGAGGCCAGCAGCGGCTCGACGAACTGGCGCACGGCGTTGAAGCCGGAGTCGAGGTAATACGCGCCGATAATCGCCTCAAACGTCGCGCACAGGAGCGGCACGCGCTGGCGGCCCCCGGCTTCCTCTTCGCCTTTGCCGAGGCGGATGAGCGGCGCAATGCCCAGCATCTCCGCGAAAGCAGCCAATTGCTCCGTGCGGACGAGCGCGGACCGCATGCGGGTGAGCTGTCCCTCGCGCATCTCGGGATAATGGTTGTAGAGGAACGCGCCGCTCAGGCAGTCGAGCACGGCGTCGCCCAGGAACTCGAGACGCTCGTTATCCTCCAGCGCCTCGGGATGCTCGTTGAGGTACGAGCGGTGGGTGAGCGCGCGTTGGAGGAGCGAGGGGTCTTTGAACTCAGGCAAAGGCATAACGGGCAGGTGAGAGGTGGCAGGCGGCAGATGGCAGGGGACAAGTAGCAAGTGACGGGTGGCAATCAAAGATTATCGGCTATCGACTATCTGCCATCGGCTATCGGCTATCGGCCATCGGCTATCGGCTATCGGCCATCGGCTATCGGCCATCGGCTATCCTGTGAAGCGCCTCAGCACCAGCACGGCGTTATGGCCGCCGAACCCGAAGGCGTTGCTCATCGCCACGTTGATTTTGGCCTCGCGCGCGGTGTTGGGCACGTAGTCGAGGTCGCACACCGGGTCCGGCGTCTGGTAGTGGATGGTCGGCGGGAGGATATTGGTGCGGATGGCCTGCACACAGAAGATTGCCTCGAGCGCGCCGGTCGCGCCCATCATGTGGCCGGTCATGGACTTGGTAGACGAGATCGGGATTGTGTAGGCCTGCTGGCCGAAGGCGCGCTTGAGGGCGGCTGTCTCCGAGGCGTCGTTGAGCGGGGTGGCGGTGCCGTGCGCGTTGATGTAGCCCACATCGTCGGGGTTCAGCCCGGCCACCTCCAGCGCCTTCTGCATGGCGAGCGCGCCGCCGCCGCCATCCTCGGCCGGGGCGGTAATGTGGAACGCATCGGCCGTCGCCGCATAGCCAGCCAACTCGGCGAGAATCTCGGCCCCGCGCGCTCGCGCGTGTTCAAGCGACTCGAGGATGAGGATGGCCGCCCCCTCCCCCATGACTAACCCGTCCCGGTTTTTGTCGAACGGCTGGGGCGTCATCGAATAGTCGCTGTTGCGGCGGGACATGGCGCCCAGGCGGTCAAACGCGCCGACGCCAACCGGCGCGATGCTGGCTTCGCTCGCGCCGGTGATGGCCGCATCGACGACGCCTTCGCGAATGAGCCGCCACGCCGCGCCGATGCCGTCCGCGCCCGAGGCGCAGGCCGAGGCGATGGAGAAATTCGGCCCTTGCGCGCCGGTATCAATCGCAATCAGTCCGCCCGCGCCGTTGGACATGAGCATGGGAATGGCGAACGGGCTGAGGCGGCGCGGGCCGACCTCGACCGTCATGCGGACGGCGTCTTCCAGCGTGCGCAGGCCGCCAATCGCCGAGCTGACGACGACGGCCACGCGTTCGGCATTCTGGGGGGCGATCTTCAAGCCCGAGGTCTCCAGCGCTTCCTTGTAAGCGGCGGTCGCCAACTGCTGGTAACGGTCGCGCCGCCGGACTTCTTTCACGTCCATGTACCGGGCCGGGTCGAAGTTTTTGACCTCGCAGGCGATTTGGACGAGGAAATCCCTGGCGTCGAAGAGCGTGATCGGCCCGACGCCCGACACGCCCTGGGTGATGTTCGCCCACGTTTCCTGGACGGTGTGGCCGACGGGATTGAGCGTGCCCATGCCGGTGACGACGACGCGGTAAGTCATGGTGAGTGGCCTCGGAAGTGGAATGCCTTAAGTTTAGCACAAAGCGCGGAAGCAATCAGGGGAGGATGGTATAATGCGCGCACTTGCCGGGTTTAACCCGGCAATTTTGCGACTATGGCAAAAACACCCGCTCCTTCTTCTTCCGCGCCGCGCCTGTGTCCTACCTGCGGCACGCGCGTCGGCGCGGCGGCGACGAAATGTCTCGTGTGCGGCGCCGATCTCTCGGCGAGCAGCGCGCGCGGCGGCCTGGGGCGGCTGCCGGGCCGCGCGGTTTCCTTCTCGTTGAGCCGCACGACTCTCGTGCTCGTCCTCCTCGTCGTCGTGCTGGCGCTCGTCGGCGGCGGGCTGATCCTGGCCGCGACGAACAATCTCGGGCCGTTCGACCGCAGCACGCCCACCCCAACCGCGACGGCCACTCCCCCGCCCACGTTCACCCCCCTGCCCACCGCGACGGAAACGCCCGCTCCCACCCCCACCCCGCTCCCGCCTGTTCCCTACACCGTGGTCGCGGGGGATACGTGCATCAAGGTCGCGCTCAAGTTTAACGTCTCTTATCAAAGCATTATCGAGTTGAACCAGCTGGACCCGAACTGCATCCTCTCCGTCGGGACAGTCCTCCAGGTACCTCAACCCACGCCGACGCCCACCCCCCTGCCGACGACGACGCTGGCGGCCCTCATCGCGCCCACCGCCCAACGCACGACGTACACGGTGCATTCGGGCGACACGCTGCAAGGCATCGCCAACTTCTATCAAATCCCGATAGACGGCCTGATGAAGGCCAATGGCCTGCTCGACGCGAATAGCATCCGCGAGGGACAGGTGCTCATCATCCCGCTGGAACTCGCGGTGACGCCCGGCCCCACGCCCACGCCCACCCAGCCCCCGCCCTACCCCGCGCCCAATCAACTCCTGCCGCAGGATGGCGCGGGCTTCACCCCCGCCGACACGACGGTGACGCTCCAGTGGACGTCGGTGGGCGAGCTGCGCGCGAATGAAGCCTATCAGGTGGTGCTCGAAGATGTAACCTGCAACTGTGCGGCGATTTATAAGTGGACGACGACCGAGACCCGCTGGAGCGTCCCGGTAGAGGTGCGGCCCACGGAGACGGTCGTCCACACCTTTCGCTGGCACGTGACGACCGTCCGCCAGCGGAACGCCGACGGCGGCCAGCCGATTTACGATCCGGCCGGCGCCTCCAGCCCGGCGCGCGTTTTCTCGTGGTTTGGCGGGCCTCTCACGCCTGCGCCATAATTACCAATTACAAATTACCACTGACAGCGGCATGAAGAATGAGTCATGAGTCATGAGTAATTTGAAAGGAGCCCGAAATGACCGAACAACGCCTGGTGCAATGCGTCAAATTTGGCAAAGAACTGCCGGGGATGAAACGCCCGCCGTTTCCGGGCGCGCTGGGCCAGCGCGTCTTTGACAACGTCTCGCAGCAAGGCTGGGATTTGTGGCAGCAGCAGTCCACCCTGCTCATCAACCATTACGGCCTCAATATGCGCGACCCGCAGGCCCAGAAGTTTCTGATGGCGCAGATGGAAGAGTTCTTCTTCGGCGCCGGCGCGCAAATACCTGAAGACTGGATTCCCGAGGACCAGGCCCCGGCGACGCCGAGGAAAAAGTAAAGCGTCATGCGTAAAACGTAAGGAGTAAGGAGAAGTTCTTTACGTTGTACGTTGTACGTTTTACGTTTCACACCATTGGCAATTCCGGCGCAATCTCAAATCTCAACCGCCGGTGCGCCTCCCGCAACGCCGCCTCGACTGCCGCCGGCGTCTCGCCGCGCGCGAAGATGAAGCCGAGGTAACTCTCCCCCTCCGGCAGCGGTGTGAGCGGATAATTGAGCGGCGCGGTGATCTCGATGGACTCGATTCCCGGAACCGCTTGAGCCGCCTCGAGGCCGCTGACCCCGGTTAGCACGCCCGCGCCCGGGCCTGCCCTGAGCGACGCCGCCGGCGAAGTCGAAGGGATCGGGATCATCATCACCCCGCCCGCGCCGCCCGCGCGTTGCAGCGACTCGATCTCCAACCCCAGCGCCTGCCGTAGAATCAACTCTTCCAGCGACAAATCCGTCCCAAAGCGCAAAGTCTTCGAGCACAGCCCGCCGATGGAGCGGCCTGCGATTTCAAGCATCCACGGCTGGCGGTCGTCCAGACGTAGTTCGGCGTGCACCGGCCCCTCGCGCAAGCCAAGCGCCTGGGCCGCCTGCGCGGCGCAGGCAAAAATCGCTCGTTGGGTTGAGGCCGGGAGGCGCGACGGCGTCACGTAGATCGTCTCCTCGAAGAAGGGCCCTTCGAGCGGGTCGGGCTTGTCGAAAAGCGCCAGCACTTTCAAGCGGCCGTGCGTGAGTATCCCCTCCAGCGCCACTTCAATCCCCGGCAGATAGCCTTCGACGAGCATCTCTGACAGCCCGGCCTTGACCAGGATAGCCCTCACTCGCGCAAAGGCAGCGACGAACTCGCCCGGGTCGTTCGCGCGGATGACGCCCCGACTGCCGGACAGACAGGTCGGCTTGAGCACACAGGGATATTCCACCCGCGCGGCGATCGGCGCGGGATCATCGGTAACCGAGAAGGATTTGAACCAGGGCGAGGGCACGCCCGCGCGGGCGAACAACTCCCGCATCCGGCGTTTGTCGCGCGCGGCCTCGGCGGTCTCAATCGAGTTGTGGGGCAAATCGAGTTCTTCGCTCAGGCGCGCGGCGAGGACGACTGTCGCATCGTCGGTGGGGATGACCGCGCTCAGGCGATGATCCAGCGCGTAAGCCTGCGCCTGCCGCGCCGAACGCTCCGGGTCGCGGAAGTCCAGGCCGAGGAGGTTGCCTTTCGCAGCGGCGTGCGCCGGGGGGACGTCGAGGCCGCGCACCACCTCCACGCCCATTTTCCGCGCCGCCTCCAGAAACGGGTCGAGGCGGTAGGAATGGGAGGAAGCGAGGAGCAGAATCCGATGAATCGGTTTCATCCGTTGACTCACTCACCTCCCCCCTCTTCGCCAGGCATCTTTACCCCGACGACCTCGTGCAGCGAATATTCGCCGGTCTTGCCTTTAATCTTGATGTCAAAATGCTTGCCAACGCGCACCTGATCTTGGATCTGCGTGTAGGCGTCTTCGGAGATGAGGAACTCGGTTCCGGCCTCCTTGTTGGCGCTCTCGATGCGGCTGGCAAAATTGACCGCGTCGCCGATGGCGGTGAGCCGCCGCCGCTCGCCCGCGCCGACGGCGCCCAGCACCACCTCGCCGTAATGCACGCCGACGCCAATGCGGAAATTGGTCTTGTAGTGCAGCTCAAAATACGGCTGCATGGCCTCGACCTGCGCGAGCATCTCCAGCCCGGCGCGCACCGCGTTCAGCGCCGGGTTGGGCGTGTCGTCGAGGCCGAAGAGAGCCATGACGCCGTCGCCCATGAAGTTGTCAATTTGTCCGCGATTCTGATTGATGACCGAGGCCACGCGGTTGAAGTAGCGGTTGAGGACGTGGATCACGTCGTAGGGCAGCTGGGCTTCGGCAAAGGTGGTGAAGTTGCGGATGTCGGAAAACAGGATTGCGACCTGGCGGTCCTCGCCCACGCTGCGCGGCGCGCTCCCGGTAATCTCGTCGTCCACCAGATCAATGTCCTCGTTGTCAATGACCAGGCGGCGCAGCGTCACGTCGCCCGTGAGCGTCGTCTGGCAGGCCAGCCGCACGTTCGCGCTGAAGGCGCGGCGGTCGGCCATCTTCCGTTCTTTCTCGTTGCGCGGGCAGCAGTGTTCCAGGCCTTCCAGAATCAAAACCCGGCAGGTCGAGCATTTGGCGTTGCCGCCGCAGACGTGGGTGTGTGGGATGCCGTTCTGCAGCGAAGCCTGCAAAACGGTCGTGGCGGCGTCAATTTCGACGGTTTTCTCGTTCAGATAAGTGAGGCGCGGCATAGACCCTCCGGTCACTCCGGCATTATAAGACATTCCCGCCCCGCGCGCACGGGAGGGGTTGGAAAAAAGTTTGCGGCGTCTCCGTTGTTCAACCCTCCGCGTTGTGTTACACTGCCGCCTCGGAGGTCGAAGTGACAGGTAGAAGTGGCCCAGGCTGGCTGGGCATCCTTTCTGGTCTCAGCCTGCTGGCGGCGGCGATCTATTTTGTGGTGGAGTTGGTCATCTACAGCCGCTCGCTGGCCGTCATGCCGGCTGGGCTGTCGCTCGGCGGCGTGCCGGTGGGCGGGTTGACCGAACCGGCCGCGCTGGAGCAGTTGGTTCAGGCATACAGTGTCCCCCTCGAATTACATTACCTCGACGCCGTCATCCTGCTCGACCCAGCGGTCGTGAACTTCCAGGTCAACGCCGGCGTCATGCTGCCCGAGGCGAACCAGTATCGCGCGGCTGAGAGCTTTTGGAACGGCTTCTGGGGCTTCGTGTGGCTCCGACCAGGCGAGGTGCGCGACATCCCCCTGCACGCGAGTTACTCGCTGGACAGGCTGCAGGCCTTTCTGGAGGGCGTGGCCGCGCGCTACGACCAACCAGGCAGCCCGCCCCAGGCGGACGTGAACACGCTGGGCTTTGCGCCTGGCGAGCCAGGACATACCCTGGATATCGACTCCGCCGTGAGCCTGATTGACGCCCGCCTGCGCTCGCCCGTCGACCGCCGGGTGCCGCTGCCGGTGGACGAGCAGACGGCTATCCATCCCTCGTTTGACACCCTGTCCGAACTGATCCGCGCCGACGTGGGCCTCCACCAGTTCGACGGCCTCTTCAGTCTCTACCTCACCGACCTGAAATCGGGGCGGGAGCTCATGGTCAACCTCGACAACGGCCAACCCACGCCCGGCCCGATTGCCTTCTCGGCCATGAGCACGATCAAGATCCCGATCATGGTCGGCTTCTTCGCACAGAACGAGGGTGCGCTCACCGACGACGAGAGCCTCCTGCTCCAGCGCAGCATAGACGAATCGCAGAACACGGCGACCGATCTGCTGTTGAAGACGATTGGCCGGGGCGACGGCCTGGGGGGGACGCGCCGGGTCACGGCCATCATGCAGCAGCTCGGCCTGGCCAACACCGGCATCAGCGGGCTGCTCGACGTGGCCGGGGCGGTGCTGACGCCGCTCCAGACCCCGGCGAACTCTCGCACGGACCTCACCACCCAGCCTGACCCCTATAACCAGACGACCGCCGAGGACATGGGGACGCTGCTCGTCATGGTGTACCAGTGCACGCAAGGCGGGGGCGCGCTGATGGCGGCCTTCCCCGGTCAATTCACCCCGCAGGAATGTCAGGCGATGATAGACCTGCTGACCCAAAACGAAGTCGGGCCGATCTTCATCAGCGGCGGCTCGCCGGGCGGCGTGGTCGCGCACAAGCACGGCTGGGACCGCCTGCCGCTCACCAACGTGGCCGACGCCGCCGTCGTCTTTACCCCGACCAGCAACTACGTGCTGGCGCTGTATCTGCACCAGGGCGACACGATGTTGTTCGACGACGCCAATCGGCTGATCATTTCGGTGGCGCAGGCGATTGATAATTTCTTCAACCCCGGCAATGGTTAAAAGAGCCGACCACGCTGGAGCGCGGCCGGCGGGAGGGTTTGGACGACTGAAAGGCGAGGGCTTAACGTGTTTTGCGCTTCACGAGCGTGAGGCGGTTGCCGCCGTTCTCGTAACTGAACTCCACCGCGTCCATCACCTGCCGCATGAAGTACAACCCCAACCCGCCGATCGTCATCTCCTCGACCGTCGCGTCCAGCTTCGGGTTGGGGACGCTCGTCGGGTCGAAGCGCGCGGCAAAATCCTGGATGACGATCGTCAACTCGCCAGGACGCGCGTCACAGAGGACTTCGATTGGACCTTTGTCCTCGCCGTCGTAGCCGTGCTCGATGACATTCGTGCACGCCTCGTCCACAGCCAGTTGGCAGCGATTGGACTCGACGTCGTCCAGGCCCGCAGCCGTCGCAGCATCCGCGACGAAAGCGCAGATCTGCTCAAGCCGATCGTAGCGGCCGGGAACAGTCAGTTTGCGCACCATCCACCTGGCAGGCCCCAACCCGCGCTCGGCTAAAAGCTTGCGACGGCCTCGTCCCGCGAGGCAAAGATCGAGAAAATCGAGGTCAACCCGGCGAGACGCAGAACCTCCTCGACGCGCGGCGAAGGACTGGCCAGCCGCAGGTCGCCATTCACGCGTTTGACGGCCTTGAGCGTGGAGACCATCGCCCGCAGACCGGCGGACGACATATATTCGACATTTTTCAAGTCGAGGACGATCTGGGTCTTTTCCGTCTCCACCAGTTTCTTGAGCGCATTCTCGAGGTCCGGGGCGGTAGCGCTGTCCACCCGACCGGAAACGCCCATCACCGATACGCTCTTGAGTTCTTCAGTCGAAATGTCCATGTGAGCTTACCTCCTTAGAGCGGGGATTATACCAAATTAAAATCCTAAATCCCAAATCTCAAATTCCCAATTCCAAATCCCCACATCCCACCTGTTGGTTCTCGCCTGGCTGTTCCAAACTGGGCGGCTTCATGGAGCAGAGCTTTTCCAAAATCCTCTGGCTCAAACCACCGTTTGCGCCGTAGGAGCGGATTGCATCCGCGATGGCAGCCTGTGTTGCCCAGTCGCGGCTACAAGCCGCTCCTACGACTTTGGCAAAGCCCTGCTTCATGGAGTGGGCGCGTCAACCGCGAGGCGGGTGGCCGCCAGGCACAGGCCGACGAAAATCCAGAAGAGCGTCCCGGCGGGCTGGAAGTCGAGATTGAAAAAGTAGTGGTCCACGACGCCGACGGCCAGGGCAGCGGTCAGTCCGGCGTGTGCGCCGAGCCACAGGGAGGTCAGCGTTCCGTCCCGGTACACGGCTTTCCGGTGCTGGTAGCCCCACCCCAAAACCGCCGCTATGCTCAGCAGAAAGACCGTCAGGCCGAGCAGCCCCATTTCCTCGGCCATGATGAGGTAGGCGCTCGACACGCCCAGGTAAATGTCAATCTCCGGCGCGCCGGAGAAACCGACGCCGAAGAGCGGGTAGCGGTTGATGAGGGTCAACGCATCCTTGTATTCGCCGAAGCGCATCTGAGTCGCCAGGTCCTGCCCTTGCAGGCCCTCGACGAAGTGCGCCACGTAGGCCTGCGTGACCGGGAGAAGCAAGATCACGACCGCTGCCCCCAGGATAAGCCACACCATGCGGCGGTAGCGGGCCAACGCCACGCCGGTCAGCGCTGCTGCCAGCGCCGCCATGGCCCCGCGCGAAAAGGTGAGCACCAGGCAGGTCAGCACTACGGCGAAGGCCGCCCCGGTCAATCCGCGTGACTTCAGGACGGGTTCCCGCGCCAGGACCTGCGGCGCCAGCAGACCGCCGATCATCGCCAGCAAGCCGCCCAACACATTCGGATCCACAGACGTCGAGATGGCGCGCTGGGGGTTATCAGGGTTGTCCTCGATGTAGCGCAGCACGCCGCCGGCCGGGTAATCGAACACGCGCAGCGCAGAGAGCGCGCGTTCCGACAGAGTCTCGGGCAGGAAATACAACCCGATACCGACCGCCGCGGCCAGGGCGCCGCCGATCAAAATCATACGGACGAGGCGGATGAGTTTCTCGCGGCTATCCAGATAATCCACGACGATAAAAGCAAAACCGATGCTGACGAGCATCTCAGCAAAGCGCCGGAGGAGACTGGTCGTCAGCGGGCCGTGGGGCCGGCCGGCCACGAAACTGAACACCGCCAGGATCATAAAGGCGGCCGCCGGCGCGTGCGCTGGGGTCAAGGTGATCTGCCGCCGCTGCCCGCTCATCCATTGCAGGGCATAAACCAGCACGACGGCGAACATAGCCAGGTCGAGAAAGGTGGGCTTGAAGACAATCTTGACTGGCAGCGCGGCAAAGGGCAGCAAAGTGATGACTAGGATCACACCCCACAGCCCGACCTCCAGGCTGGTGAGCGCCCACAGCCCGGCCGCCAGCGCGAGCAGAACTGCCGTTGTCAGGATGACCCCGGCGAAACCCAGCAGCGCGCCGACGGCAATCGAAACCACCGCCAGCGCCAGGCCGAGCCAGAGGGCGTAACGGGGACTTGCTCCAGAGAGGTAGTTGGTGATTGGTAATTGGCGCATGGACAATCCTGAGCCGGTCGAAGGATTACTTGATCTCGATCACGTCTTTCACCACGACCATATCCTCCGGCCACTGGGTACCGTCCGCCTGAAAAGCCGCCACCCTCGCTCCAGAAACAGGATCATACAATCCGAGACGCAACGTGTAGCGCCCAGGAGGGAGCGTAGGCGGCAAGGGGATCAGGCGCACATCGGCAAACGCCTGGCCGGGCACCCAGGCCGAGGTCGGCCAGTCGCCGTTCAACGGTGGCGCGTCGGCGGGCGGTATGACCGGAAGGCCCTGCGCATCCACCAGATGCAGGAAGACGGTGTAGTCGGCGGGAATGCGTTGATCGGCGCGCCAATACAACTCCAGATAGAGCGCGCCATCTGTGCTGGCCCCCAGGCCCAACAAGGCAATACCGTACTCGAAGGTTGTGCCCTCGACAATGGCGGGCGTGAGCGCGGGCGGCTCAGGCGGGACGACGCGGCCAACTGTGAACTTCACGGTCTGGAGTCGGTCGCCGTTGGCGGCGGTCATCGGCAAAGTATTCGTCGGATCCTGATCCCAGAAGGCCAAATCTAATTGGAGCAGAGACGGCGCCGCGGCGCTGCGGTCAATTGGGATAAGATAGGCGTCGGCATAAATCGCGCCCGGTTTCCATTGCGAAGTCGGCGCATTCCCCCCGCCAGGCCACGTATCAATCTTGCCGACTTCGACGGCTTTGCGCCCCAGGAGGTGAAGCGCCAGGCTGTAGTCGCGCGTCATCGGCCTGACCGCCCGCCAGTAGAGCGTGACCGGCTGGCTCTCGCCGGGCCGCCGGGGCTTGTCGTCCGCCGTGTAGCCGACCAATTCAATCGAGTCGCCAAACGTCGCGTACACGGGGCGTAGATTATCTGGCAAGTCCGCCTCGGCGATGATCGGGGGCGGGGCATAGCGCGGCGCGATATAGGCGCCTGGAATAACGGCGGCCACGAGCAGCAGGCTTCCCTGGAGGACAAGGCTCAGTCGTGACCTCCAGCGCGGGTTGAGAGGGCCAAACAGCCCGGCGCTCATAAAAAGCGAAAGCGGCGCGATCGCCCCAAACATCAACCGCCCCTGGGAAGCAAAAGTCTGCATCGTCCAACTTATCACGCCAATCAGCGTCAGCCCGCAGAACAGAGTCAGTAAGGCCAACTCGGCCCGAGGGCGGGGGTGCTTCTTAATCACCAGCCACACCCCGCCGGCCAACGCCCACAGCGTCAGCCCGTCAAAAAAACTGTGGACCCACCCGGCCGGGAGTATCGTGAAGACGCCAAAGACGCTCCAGTAAGAAAGGAAAAAACCGCGCCATTCGTCGCGGATCAACTGCAACCAGGTAACCGCCGGTTCGCGCGGCCCGGCAATCGCTACCATCGTCTGCAGGCCGAGCCACTCGCCGTAGAGCTGGTAGTTCCGCCAGAACCACCAGCCGGATACGAGCAGCGCCAGGCCCGCGACGATCAGGCCGCCGAACACAAAGCGCCGCCAGTCACGCGCCAACCAGGCGCCCCACCCCACGCCCAGCGCCGCCGCCGGCCACAACACCAGGCCGCTGACTTTGGTCAAGGCCGCCAGGCCAAGCAACAGGCCGAGGCCGGCTGCCTTCCACACCCAGTTTTTAAACCCCGGCTGCATGAAATGGACGACGACGAGCAGCGTCGCCGTGCTCAACAGCATCAGCAAGTTGTCGTTGTTCACGGAGGCAGTGATGAAGAGGAACTTGGGGTTGAACGCCGTCAGCGCGGCGGCCAGGCGAGCCAAAGGCTCTTGCGCCGGGAAAACCGCCTGGGCCAGCCGATAAGTCAGGAAAATAGTCGCCGCGCCCAGCGCGAGCGAAAACCACCGGGCAACGTGCACGGCCAGCGCGACGCCGTGATACGGAAAAGCCTCACGCGAAGCGGCCAGATGACGATAAAGATTCACGTTGTGGGTAGTCCCTGGCAGGCCGATGCGGCTGAGTGGATTCCAGACAAACACCTGCTCCCAGTCATCCATGTCTATCCAGAAGATCAGCCCGGCGACAAGCGCGTGGTACAGAGGCGGTTGACTGCCTTCCTGTTCCCACTGCGCTTTCTGGCCAACGCGCTGAACTGGAAGACCGTTCCCCAGGGCCATCCAGTGAACGACGGCAAAGTGATACCCCTCGTCCGGCGCTTCAAAAATCGGCGTCGCCCAGTCGTAGAGCAGGCCCAGGGCGAGATAGAACGCCAGGGTGATGAGCAGCCAACGATTGACCTTCATGGCATCACCCGGACCGGGCTAAGGAGAACGGATTCGGCGTCAATCGGGCGGCCATCCGCCGTGACCAGGCGCAGGGGTTTCAGCATCGTCGCATCGTAAACCACCACCTCGACGTCGTACTGGCCGGGCGGCGTATCGGGGTTGAGGATCAGCCGATAAGGATCGGGGATCAATTCACCCACGCGCCAGGTCGAGGTAGGCGCCGCGCCCTGCTGGGGCCAGGAGTCCTGCGCCGCCCAACGATTGAGATAGGCGTCACGCACGCGCACCGAAACCGAGTAATTCGTCTGGATTGGCGCCAGGGCTTTCCAGGCGAGTGAAACCGTCAACGTGTCTCCCGGATGGAGCAGGCGCGGGTGGAGGTCATAGCCTGTCAACTCGATCATGTTGCCGAAGTTCTGCCGGATCGGGTGGCGCACTCGCTCCGCGTGCGCCGCGTCGAGCAGCGCCAGCGCGCCCAACATGACTGAAGTGCCCGAAAGCCCTTCCCCAGTCACGGACAAGCGGGCGCCGTCGCGCAAATCATACAGGCCGACTCGAATCCGCGCGTTCGCCGGAGTATACGCGCTGGTCGGAATGGCGACCACATAATCGTCTGCGAAGGTTTGACCGGGACGCATGAACGTGGTGGCGAGCAGCCCCTGGCCGGGATAGCGGTCGCGCTGGGCCACGATAATGCCATCATTATCCACAATATGCAAGAACACGCTCCAGTTCCGGTCCATGGCGATCAGGCTTTGCCAGTAAAGCGTCACCCGCACCGAGCCGCCAGGATGGACAGAGGTACCGTGCAAATCGTAACCCAGCAGTTTCATCTCCCCGCTGAAATCGGCGTCCACCCGGTGCGGCAGGGCGGCGATCTGCGCCGGGGAGAGTTCGGGCGGGGGCCGGTAATGCGGTGCGATGACGGTAAAAGGCACCGCCGCTGCGAGGACGGCCATAAAGCCGACGACGAGAAAGGGGATAGTCGCTTCGCGTGGCCGATGGCCGATGGCCGATGGCCGCTTCGCGTGGCCGATGACTGGTAGTTGTTGCACCAGGGTGGAGAGGAGATGTGTGATTTGCGCCAGGCCGACAATCACGAGGAGGCTGATAGCGGAAATTGCCGGGAAGATCAGCCGTCCCTGCGAGGCCTGTGTCAGGCTCGTCCAGCGGATCAGGCCGGCCACGATTAACACGATCCACGCGATAGGCAGCAGCCAGAGCGCCGCGCCGCCCGGCGCGACGCGCGCCGCGCCCCATCCCAGACCGAGCAAGGCCAGGCCGACGGAGAAGTTGAGGACCGTATACACCCATTCTGGCATCGGCACGCTCACCCCACCGAACAGGCCCCAATAGGCCCACACGAAACCGACACGCTCGCCCCATAACTGCGCCAGCGTCGCCGGCTGCGAGCGCGGGCCGACGATTTCCACAAAGGTGTTCCAGCCCAGCCAGTCGCCATATAACTGCCAGTTGCGCCAGTACCACCAGAAGGAGGTGAGGAGCGCGAGGCCGAAGACGACGAGGGATTGGAGGAGCGTATTGCGTATTGCGTATCGCGTATCGCGTATCGCGTATCGCGTATCGCGCACGTTGCGAAAGTTGACAAACACCAGAACGAGGCCGGTCAGGGGCCACAGGCCGAGGGCGGATTGTTTGCTGAGCGCGCCTGCGCCGAGGGTCAAGCCCAGGGCAGCGTGGGACCAGCCCAGGCGTGAAGGCGGTTGGCGCAGCCAGCGCGCCAGCATCCATAACGCCGCCGAAGAGGTCAGCACCGCCAGGTTATCGTTATTCACGGAGGCGCTGATGAAGATGAACATCGGCGTGAAGGCGGCGAAACCGGCGGCGGCGAGCGCCAGCGCCTCGCGGCCAGGCATGACCTCCTGCGCCAGGCGGTAGGTGAAATAAACCGTGCCCGCTCCCATCAACACCGAGAGAAAGCGGATCAACCGCACGGCCAGCGCCGCGCCATGCCATTGGCGCTGCTCGTCGGGCCGGTGAATGACGATGTTATTGTTGCGGTCGGCGGTGATGAGGCCGTTGTCGGCGTGCGGGTTGACCCAACGCACCTGCTCCAGGTCGCTCGTGTCAATCCAGGACGTCGCCGCCGCCATCAGCAGGTAGTAGAGGGGCGGCTGACTGCCCTCCTGCCGCCACGGACCGAGGTTCGCCGGATCCTGGACGGGCAGCCCCTCCCCGTCGGCCAGTCGCTTAACCATCGGGTAGTGCCAGAGCTCGTCCGAGATTTCAAACAGCGGGGTCTCGACAGCATAGATGACGCCATACAGGCAAAACAGGCCGAGCAGCAAGGCGGCTGACCAGGAGCGGGTTGGGTTCGTCATCGGGGCAGGTTGCGTGGAACGCGCTCGCTCCGCGCAAAACGCGACCACGCCCACTTCAGCGCCAGGGCCGCGCCGAAGGCAGTCAACAGGCGAGCAGGCAAGAGCAAAGGCAGAAAGTAACGCTGCCAGTTCAGCGGGATCACCAGCGCCAGCAAGATTAGAGTCAGCCCAAACCAGAGCAACAGCGTTTGTTCAGCCCGCGTCTGCCGGCCGAAGCGGTCCCGCACGACGCGATAGGCGCACACGCCCAGCGCCAGCCCGGTCAGGCCCAGCCCCAGCTCAGGCCAGAGCGGCCGGTTCAGCCAGCGGTGCAGCGGTCCGGCCAGGTAAGCCTGGGCTGCCGGTTGCAGTTGCTCCAGGTAGACCGGCGCATCCCAGACCTCGGGCGCGCCATAAAAGTACAACTGCAGAAACATCGCGCTTAAACGCGACGGTACGCTCCGCAGCACAATCGCCGGATCGCGCGCGCCGTTGACTTCGACTTGCGAGCGCGCCAGTTCCGCCCGCAAGCGGAGCATCTCCTGGAATGCGCCGACCGGATGTCGTGAGAGCACGGGGTTGAGCAGCCAGAAGGTCAGACCGCTGCCGACGCCCACGGCCAGCCCCAGCGCAGCCAGGGTCGTCAACCGCTGGCGCAGCGGCCACGGGCGCTGAATAATCGCCAGGCCGCCGGCCAGCCAGGCCACCGGCAGCATCACCACCTCGGTCTGTTTGCTGCATAAAGCCAGGCCGGAAAGAACGCCGACCAGGACACCGGCCAGGGCCGCGCGCCAGTTCAATCGGTCGAGCCGGTCGCACGTGATGGCCAGCAGCAGGCTGCCCAGGGCGGCGAGGGCCGAGAAAAAAGTGAGCGCGCTTTCGGCCATCGCCCGCCGCGCGTGCAGCAGCATCAGCGGGTCCAGGCCGGTGAACAGGGCGGCGAACAAGCCGGTCGCCCAGCCTTCGAGCCGGAGGCCCCACCAGAACAACACAACTGTTGAAAGCACGCTCAACAGGATAATCGGCGCGCGCGCTGCGCCTAACAACTCGGGCGAGGGAAGGGCCGCCTGGTTTTCCTCCCAGGTGGCCCCCCACACCCAATCGGCGTTCAGTTCGTCAACTGTAAAACCAGACAGCCACCATCCCAACCCGATCAGGTAGCGAGTGACCGGCGCGTCGAGCAGGCGCAGGCTCATATCCGGCGCGAGCGGTTGATCCGGCCGCCAGGCCAGCGCGGCGGGGTCGCGGCGCAGAAACAGCGCCTCGAAATCCCGGCTCATAAAGATCTGGCTGCTTTCGTCCGGGTGAAACGGCGCCGCCGCCAGCCCGCGCAGATAGACGAAAGCCAAAACGCTTGCCAACCCGATGGATACGGCCAGCCTGACCCACCCTCGGGGCGGCGGCCAACGTTCACGCATATCGGCTCCTAATCACACGGCCTGCAGGAACTCTAACGTCCGCGCGGCGATCTTGTCCCAGGTGAATAGCGCCGCGAGTTCGCGCGCGCCCTGCCCCAGCCGGGCGCGGAGTTCAGGCGCGTCGAGCAGTTGGGAAATCGCCAGCACGATGGCGGGCGCGTCTTCCGGCGGCACGAGGCGGACGTTCTCACCGTCGCGCAGTCC
>DAOTXG010000223.1:0-25537 GCA_034435515.1 Anaerolineales bacterium | reverse complement strand
TCCCCGGCCTTCACGCGCTGCATCAGGCTGTGATCTTCATCGGCGAGCCGCTCGCGGCGGTGCGGGGATTGAATCCGGTTTTTGACCAATGGGTTTACCGACAAATGAGCACCGGCCAGCGCGTTCCGCGCAGCACTTCGTCCACCGCCGTGCCCACCACCATTTCCCTCACCGGCCCGGCCCCGTAGCCGCCCATAATGATCAGCTGGCTTGCGCGCTCGGCGGCAGCCTGGAGGATCACCTCCGCTACCGGGCCGCTCGCCTCGAGGAACTCGGCCTGGACCTCGTGAAATTCCAGGTAGGTGCGGGCGTAGTCCAGTGTGTCCGCCGTGGTGCGCCCGGTTTCCTGCACGGTGACGACGACCAGCGGCGTTTTCCATTGCTCGGCCCCATACGCTGCGACGAAGAGCGCCTCCTTCGCCTTGGCGCTGCCGTCGTAGGCCAGCAGCACGCGCTCCAACGGAGACGAAGTGCGCGGCGCAGCCAGCACTGGTGGAGCGCAGCGGCGGAGGATGGCGCGGAACCCGGACCCAAGACGGGCCATCGGCTGGGCGGGTGGCGGGTTGGCCAGGTTGAGGACGACCAGATCCATCAGCCCGGCCCGTTTCCAAATCGTCGCCGCAATCTCGCCGGCTTCCACTGCCAGGCTGCCGGAGATGCCAGCCGCCTCACACCGCTGGTTGAACTCGGCGCGCACCCGCTGCGCGGTTTCGCCACCTTTCTGCGCCTCGGTCGAGACGACGTACAGGCCGTACAGCCGCGCTGATTCGCGCTGCGCCACTACCAAGGCTTGCTCCAGCGCGTGCCAGCCGACTTCCTCGCCGCTCACCGGGACCAGAATGTCGGTGAACAGGCGGTCGCTGTACCGGGCCAGGAGCTTCTCCTCGCGCCACTTGCCCGGCGGCGGCCCGGCGCGCAGCGAGTCGCTGAGCACCGCGTCGAGGATGCGGCTCCCGGCGCGGCTGAGGAGATTCCCGACCTCAAAACGGGACGCAATATCCTTCGCCGCTGCGTCCGAACTGATCTCCCAGCCCAGTTCCTCTTCGAGGGCCGCGTGGTGTTCGGCAATCCAGAGATAAACATCCGTCTCCGTCCGGCCTGGAAAATCGCGCAGCAACCCGCGTTCGCGGATCAACTCCACCACCGGGAAATAAACGTTGTCGTGCCAGTCGGCCACAGCCTCTTCCAGCGAAATGGCCTGCTGCTGCTCCAACGCCAGCGCGTAGCGGTGGATGGCGATCAGGTCTCTCAGTTTTTCGTATTGCCCCGGCGCGCTCACGCTCACGTCGGCCGACGGCCGGATTTCGTCCAGCCGCGTATATTCGAGGAACTCCACGTGCTCGGCTTTCACGATCAGGTCATCCGGCTGAACGTCAGGCGTCAGCGGCACCTTTGTCCGCACTTCGATCACGTAGGCCTCGATGTGCGTCGCGCCCATCTGCCGGGCGGCGGATACCCGGTGGTGGCCGTCGAGCACAAAGTAGGCCTCGTCGATTTTATAGACCTGAATCGGCGGCAGGCCGGAACTCCTGGCGTCGGTCGCCAGCGCCATCACCGTCGCCCAGCGCGCCTCGTCGCTGTCCTGTCGGGGCAGAAAGGTGCGCGTGAAGTCGCCGTAGCGGCCCACGCTCCCTACGATGGCATCCAGTGGAATCTCCTGCAAGCCGCGCGTGGCGCTGCCGCCGGCCTTGAGCTGCCGCGCCACGGCCTCGTAGGAAAGCAAGGCGATGGATTTGCCGGTCAGGCGCGCCAGGATTGCTTGCAGCGCCGCCCGCTGACGGGCGGCGCGGAAATCGGCAATCGCCGCTCGATAACTGTGGGTCCCGTGCTCCATAACGTTTCACATCTTGTCCGTGGGCCAGCCCACTTCCTGCCCGTGGACGAAACGCGCTTTCTGCTTCCTGCTCCACACCGTGACGCCCCCGCGCCCGACGGTCTGATACCGGCCATCCTTTTTGACCAGCGCCGTGTTGCCTTCGATGCCGAGCAGCGTCAAACGACCGATCAGCATTCTAATCACCCGTTTGACGCCCTCGCCCATCTCGTCGTAGTGCGGCAGGATGACCGCGCCAGGCAGATAGTTGAAAGCAGGGCGCAGGGACCACACCTGGGGAAAGGCCGGTATCTTCTCGCCGAAGATCATCGCGCCCGCGCTGCAACCCGCGACCACGCCGCCCTGTTCCAGCACTTGTCGGATAGCCTCCCAGACGTGCGTTTCCGTCAGCGCCTGGAAAAGGTAGCCGGGGTCGCCGCCGGAGAGATACACAAAATTGGCGGCGCGAACCCGGGCGGCGTGCGCTTCGGCCTGCGCAGAAACGCGGTCAACGACGCGCACCGCCTCAGCCTGAGCGCCCAGGCGGGTGAAGTGCTCCACCCCGAGCTGTGACCAATACTCAATCCGCTCCACACCCTCCCTGCCCGCCGCTGTCGGCAGGCAGGCCACGCGCGCCGGGCTGCTCAAGCGGCCCAGCAGAAATTTATCAACCGATTCCATCGGCGGCAGGTATTCTCCGCTGCCGACGAGTGCAAGAGTGCCCTTCATAGCGCCACATATCGCTCAATTCGCTTCTCAATCACCCTTAGGCTCCCCGCCCAGAAATCCTTCTGGCGGAGGTTGATGCCGAAGCGGGCGGCGAGGTCGGCGGCCGCGCCCTCGCCGGTGCTGGCCAGCAGCGCCTCGTAGTCGGGCACGAAAGCCTGGCCGCGCTCCTGGTAAATGGCGTACAGCCCCAGCCCAAAGAGCAGGCCGAAGGCGTAAGGATAGTTGTAGAAGCTCAGGCTGGGATAGTAATAGTGCGGCTTCCACGTCCACATATACTTGTGCAAATACCGCTCGTCCAGCCCGTCGCCGTAGGCCTCCTTCTGGCAGCGGAGCATGATCTCGCAGAAGTCGTCCGCCGAGAGTTCGGCCTGCGCGCGGCGCTCGAACACTTCCCGCTCGAACAGGTAACGCGAGTAAATATCCACGATGGCCAGCGTCCGCCCCATCAGGTCCGTCTCCAAAATCGCCAGTTCCTCGTCCGGCCCCGTGGCAGCGGCATCCCCATGCGGCCCCGTGGCAGCGGCATCCCCATGCCGCGCGCCCGACAACACGGCGTCGGTGACGATCGTCTCGCAAAAGATCGAGGCCGTCTCGGCCAGCGTCATCGGCGTCAATCGCCGCAAAGACGACTTGCCGGCCAGGCATTCGTTGTGGAAGGCGTGTCCCAGCTCGTGCGCGACGGTGAAGACTTGATCGAGCGAACCGTCAAAATTGCAGAGAACGCGCGACTCCTCTACGCCGGAGACGCTCATGCAGAATGCGCCGCCCTGCTTGCCATCGCGCGGCTCGGCGTCAATCCAGCGGTTGTCGAAAGCGCGTTGGGCCAGGTCCGCCAGCCGGTTGCTAAAGCGGCGGAACTGCCCGACGACGAACGCCTGTGTTTCCGCCCAGGTGTAAACGCGCTCGCTTCTGCCGGTCGGCGCGAACAAATCCCACCACGGCAGGGCCTCTTTGCCCAGGCGCTTCGCTTTTGCCTTCAAATAACGGCGGAAGGCCGGGAACGAGTCGCGCATCGCGCCGAGCATCGCATCGAATGTTTCTTGGTCAATACGGCTGTCGTCCAGCGCCGCGTGGAGCGCGTCCCGCCGTCCGCGCCGTTTGTTTAGCGTCACCGCCGCGCCTTTGATCCCGTTCAGCGCGGCGGCCAGCGGCTCGCGGACGGCCTCCCAGGCAGCCAGCTCGGCTTCGTAGGCCCGGCGGCGCACGCTCTCGTCTGGGTCGTGCGAGAGATTCAGCAGCGCGGGCATTGGGAGTTTTTCTACTGCGCCGTCACGCTCGAAAGGCACGGTGAGTTGCGAAGTCACCACCCCTTGCAGTTTGTTCCACGCCGCCCCCCCGCTTAAGCCCAGTTCAGCCGCCAGCGATTCCTCGGCCTCACTCATCAAATAGCGGCTTTGTTCAATCACTTCCTGCAGGTAGAAGGCGTGACTCCTCGCCTGCGCGTCTTTCAGAATGTCCGGGAGCGCCTCGCCCAGGCCGCCCAGCCAACTCTGAAACCGGACGCCGTGCTGCCGGAGGCGAACGCCCAGCGGCTCCAGCGCCGATATTTTGCGCCTGGCGACGCTGTTGTACGAATCGGTGGTGACGAACGACGAAAGGTACGCCCGGACAGTCGCGTATGACCGCAGGTTGGCGTTCATACGTTCCAGGTAGCCGCCGACGACTTCCCCCAACTGCCCTCTGTCTCGCGCGCCGTTGAGCGCCGTCTTGGAAATCTGACGCGCCTCCAGGTATTCATCCATCTCATCCAACTGCGCCTTCAGCGCCTCGACCGCCTGCGTCAGCGCTTCCGATTCCAGGCCCGGGGTACACGTTGGACAAATCCCAGCGCGGCAGCGCTCCTAAATCTTTCTTACCCACAACCATAATTTCTCCTTTGCCTATGCCTTTCCACAAGATGCCGCATAGTATAACACCCCTTGTGCCTTGCGCCCTCTACATTGTGCCTGGAGCATTCCTCCATATAATTCCCCGCATGGCAGACCTCACCGGGCGGACGGTCGGCAAGTACACCCTGCAACAACGCCTCGGGCGCGGCGGCATGGCCGAAGTCTACAAAGCCTTTCATCCAGGCCTCAATCGCTTCGTCGCCGTCAAAATCCTCCACGCGCACCTGGCCGAGGACCCTGATTTCCTCGTCCGCTTCCGCCGGGAGGCTCAGGCCGTCGCCCAGCTCCGCCACCCCCACATTGTCCAGGTCTACGATTTCGACGTCGAGGGCGACCTCCAATACATGGTCATGGAATATATTGATGGCCGCTCGCTGAAAGATTACCTGGACGCCTATTTCGTGCGCGGCGAGCACCTCCCTCTCCCCGCGGTCCTGCGACTCTTCCGAGCGGTTCTCGAGGCCGTCGGCTACGCTCACGCGCGCGGCATCGTCCACCGCGACCTCAAACCGGCCAATGTGATGATCGAAGACAAGGAAGAAGGCGGAACGCTCCGCGTGAAGGATGAATTTCCTTCAGCCCTCACCCTGTCTCCCTCCGCCTTCCGAGTCGTCCTCACCGACTTTGGCATCGTCAAAATGATCGGCGGCGTGAAGTTGACCGCCACGGGCGTCGGCCTCGGCACGCCGGCTTACATGAGTCCTGAGCAGGGCCTCGGCCAGCCTGACGATGCGCGTTCCGACATCTACTCCCTCGGCGTTATGCTCTACGAAATGCTCACCGGCGCCGTGCCCTTTGACGGCGACACCGCTCTGGCCGTCCTGCTCAAGCACGCTCAGGCGCCAGTTCCCTCCCTCCGCCAGTCGCGCCCCGACCTGCCGGAAGCCTTTGACCGCCTCATCGCCGCGGCCATGGCGAAACGGCCCGACCAGCGCTTTCAGACGGCCGGCGAAATGCTCGCCGCGCTCGAGGCGCTCGCCGCCGCTTCCGAAAAAACGACTTCGATCAAAGCCTCGCCGCTGGCGGCGCTTTGGAAAAAACGTGCTGCCCGCGCATCTACCTCACCCCTCCCAACGGCCGTTGCCTCGTCGAGGGCCGGGCGCGGGAGGTGGAATCTGGCCCGGCTCGCAGTGGGTTCTGCCCTCTTTTTATTGCTCGTCCTCGGCGGACTTTTCGCCTCGCGACTTTTTGACGCCGCCTCACTCGACGCGCCGGCTCGCGCCACCGCGCAGGCTCAACTTGACGCGGGCCAGTATCAGCTCGCCGCCGACTCCTTCACCGCCGTCCTCCAGCAGGCGCCGGAGGATGCCGCCGCTCTCCTCGGACGCGCGCAAGCCCGCGAGGGCCTCGGCCAAATACCCGAGGCCCTCGCGGACGTCGAACAGGCCATCGCCGTCGCGCCTGACGACCCGGAGGGCTACGCCGAACGCGCGCGCCTCAATATCCAATACGGCTTGAGTGACGACATGGCCGCCATCCGCGCCGACTTCGACGAGGCAATCCGACTCGCTCCCAATTCCGCCCGCGCCTACTTCCTGCGCGGCTGGGCTGCCCTCAATTTTCCTCTCCTCGGCGATAGCCCCAACCCGCAGGCCGCCCTCGCCGACCTGCAGCAGTCGGTCACCCTCGACCCGCAGAACGCCGAAGCGCAATTCACCCTGGCCCGCGCGCTCCTGGCCTTGAGCCGCCCCGCCGACGCGCTCACCCTGGCTCACCGCGCCGTCGAACTCGACCCGCGGTCGCCGCTCTACCGCAAACTGCGCGCCCATGTCCAGGCCGCCCTCGGCGACTTCCACGCCGCGATTGACGACCTGACCGCGGCCATTGATCTGCTGCCTGACCCAACGCCTCGCGCCGCCCTGCTCGCCGAGCGCGCCTACCTCTATCACCGCCTGGGCAACCCCGCCTCTGCTCAGACCGACCTCGAAAGAGCGGTGAGTCTCGACTCGACGCCGAAGCTGGCTCGCTACGTCCACCTGCTCCTCGATCCGCCTCTCCCTCGCCCCTCGCCAGACGAACTCGCCCAGGCCTCCGCCGATGCGCCCGATGACCCCATCTGGCGGGCGATTGTGGAGGCGTTGACGGAGGGAAACTAAAACGTATTCCGTCCCAAAGGGATGCTCCGCGATATTGCGTATTGCGTAAAAGCAATCGAGGAGTGAGTGTTTTACGTTTTACGTTTTACGTTTCACGCCCCACCTGTGCTACAATCCGCTCATCTATCCCCTGGACTATGGAGCCTCCATGACTGAACCAACTCGATCCATCGCTTACGCCAAGAACAATCACGACCGCTACCTTGCCGAATACAAAGAATTTCTCTCCATCCCCAGCATCTCCACTCTCTCGGAGCACAAGCCCGACATCCAGCGCGCCGCCGAGTGGGTCGCAGGACAAATGACTCGGACGGGTTTGCAGCATGTGGCCCTCCTGCCGACCGGCGGACATCCCGTCGTGTACGGCGACTGGCTCAAAGCGCCGGGCCAGCCGACGGTGCTCGTCTATGGCCACTACGACGTGCAGCCGGTCGATCCGCTGGACGAGTGGCTCTCCCCGCCCTTTGAGCCGACGATCCGGGGCGAGAACATCTACGCGCGCGGCGCGTCGGACATGAAGGGGCAGGTCTTCGGGTTTCTCAAGGCGCTCGAAGCCATGCTCAAGCACGGCGAACTCAATGTGAATGTCAGAGTGATCGTCGAGGGGGAAGAAGAAATCGGATCGCCGCACCTGCGGGCATTTATGGCGCAGCACAAGGAGGCCCTCAAGTGTGATGTGGCCCTCAACGCCGACTCGGGCATCATGCAGCCCGACCAGCCTTCGCTCGTCTATGGTTTGCGCGGCCTCGCCTACTTCGAGGTGTGGGTCTATGGCCCGAAACAGGATTTGCACTCCGGGCAATTTGGCGGTTCGGTGCACAACCCGGCCCAGGTGTTGTGCGAGTTGATCGCGGGGATGCACGACGCCGAGGGGCGCGTCACCCTGCCCGGCTTCTACGACCAGGTGCGGGTGCTCTCGGACGAGGAACGCGCCGAACTGGCGCGCCTCCCGTTCTCGGACGAGCAATGGCGGGCGCAAACCGGCGTCCCCCAGCTCTATGGAGAAAAAGGCTTCACCACGCTAGAACGGCTGGGCGCGCGCCCCACGCTCGAAGTCAATGGCCTCTACGCCGGCTTCATCGGCGAGGGGGCCAAAACCGTCCTCCCGGCGAAGGCGATGGCGAAAATCTCGACCCGTCTCGCGCCGTACCAGGATGACCAGGCCGTCGAGGCCCAATTGACAGCCTACCTGCGCCGACATGCGCCGCCGACGGTCACCTGGGAGGTCAAGAAGTTAACCAGCAACCCGGCCGCGCTCGTCAAACACGATACGTCCACCGCCCGGGCGGCGGCCAGGGCGCTGGAGGCCGCCTTTGGCGTCAAGCCGGTGTTCAAGCTCGAAGGCGGCAGCGTGCCGGTGGTCAGCATGATCCAGACGCAGCTCGGCGTAGACTCGCTCATCATGGGCTTCGGCCTCCCGGACGACAACCTGCACTCGCCCAACGAGAAACAGCACCTGCCCACGATGTACCGGGGCATTGAGGCCTTCATCCGCTTCTTTGGCGAGATGAACGGGTAAAAGCTCTAGGGTTTCACCCACATAAGGATTACGTTCAACACCAGGTTCCCGCCGGCGACCCAGGCCGAGTCAATTAAGATGTCCGGCGTGTCGAAACGGCCCGCGTCTAACCATTCCTTCAGATGGAACACGACGAAGGCGACCACGGCCACCTTCACCGCGCGCATGAGGATATCCTCCCAGCCCGTGGGCGCAGCGATTTTGAGCCACTTCTCGACGCTCTCCATCCTTCGTCTCCTCTATTTCTCTACGATTGCTTCGGAGGGCGGCTGCGCCAGGAACCGTGCCGGGCTTAACACAAACTGGTCGAACCCCACCCCTTCCATTCCCGCTTGCAAGCGCACGGTGACCTCGCCGCTGGTTCGGAAATAGACCAGCGGCTCGGCCTCCGAGTCGGCCCGGTCACATTCCACCCACCGCCAGCCTTCCTGCGCGGGCCCTTCGGCGGTCAGGTAACTCCCTGTGCCCGGCTTGAAGAGCTCCTGGCTGGCCTGGTCCACGGCGTCCGAGAATTGCACCCAGAGCACGTTCGCCTGCGACTTGCCCAGCGGCGCCCCTACTTTCATGTGAATCCAACAGCGGTAGGGAACGCCGCTTTGAACGGGCACCTTGAAAGTCACGTGGGGATCATCCTCGGGTGGAGGATCCAGTTCATCTCCGGTGTTGGTAATTCCGAGCAGCTTGCCGCCTGGCGAGGCCGGGTCGTCCCAAACCTCGAACTCAAACAGGGCGCTCTGCGGCAGATCCGATGTGTAGACGACGACCTCGGCTAGAGGCCCCTCCGGCTGACTGACCTGAGTAGGCTCGACCGGCGCCGGAGTAATCGCGAGCGCGGGCGTGCCCTCTGGGTACTCCGCGAGTGGTGTTTGACCATACACTTCCTTGCTGATCTGGTAGGCGCGCTTTTCCAATTCCAGCGCCTGCCGGCGGACCTCCGCCAGGGCCTCTGGGCTGAGCTGGACGACGTCGACCAGCTCCAGATTCTCCTGGGTTGCATCCTCGCCTCGCCATCCCACACGAACATTACCCACACCCTGGGCATAGTATTTGAGCTGGAAGGCGTCCGGCTCTTCCTGGCTGAACTCGGCGACCACCAGAATGTCCTCGTAGCAGTCCAGAGGGACGCAGGTCTGCTGCCCCACCCGGTCCACCTGCCCTCGATCGGTAAAACCAACTGAGGGCCCCCACCCCTGGGAGTAGCTGGGCATCTCTAACCGCGGTTCGGCTGGCATAAGGATCCCCGCTCTCGCGCCTTTGAGGCCGTGGATCCAGGCGGGGGCCTCGACGAAGTTTCCATATTCGTCGTAGGCCTCTGGATATTCACCCAGGCGCCAGACGTTGCCGTCGTCGTCCTGTGCGAAGAAGGCCAGCTCCGTCTCCACCAAATTGCCCGCGCTGTAGTCCTCATCCCAAGAGACGACCGTACGCACGCCCCCGATCACCTTCGTCAGGTCGGTGACGTTGATGATCACACGGTGAGGAATGTTTAGGCCAGCCTCTTCGGTGACGCCTTCGTAGATCCACTGGGTACCCGGTTTCAGAGGGAACCAGGGGTTGTCGATATTCATCGGATCGCTAAAATGGCTGGGGTCTAAGTCCTCCAGCCGGTTTTCAGAGTCGACGACCGCCGTCGGGGTGGGGTCGCCTCCAGTGATCGGCGCCTCAGTGAACGCCGGCATGCTGGTCGGCGCGGCGGTGGGTGCGGTGGGCGTGGCCGCGTTGGCGCAGGCCGAAACCAAGACAAGCAACGCCGCCGCCGCAGAGATCAGGTGAATAGGTCGCACTTCACGCTCCTTTGCAAGGATGGTAGGGTGAGCCGGCTTGTGTTCTGGAAGGACCTCTCCGACGAAGGCTGTGATTCACCATTCCAACGCATTCAGGCTGCTTGAAGGGTACCACCAGCGCTGGAGTCGGAAAGCTCAGCCTGGGACTTCCCAAAACGCAAGTACAGAGAAGGCACGACGAGCAGGTTGAGCAGGGTTGAAGTGACCAGGCCGCCCAGAATGACGATCGCCATCGGGTGCTCGATCTCGTGGCCGGGAATATCGCCGGCAATCGCCAGGGGCACCAGGGCCAGGCCGGTGGTGAGCGCCGTCATCATGATCGGCGCAATCCGTTCGCGCGCCCCGCGCTTGACCAACTCGGGGCCAAAGGTCTCGCCTTCCTCCTTCTCCAGATGCTGGAAGTGGCTGATCATCATAATGCCGTTGCGGGTCGCAATCCCCAGGATCGTGAGCAGTCCGACGAGCGAGCCCAGCGAGAGGACGCCGCTGCTAAAATACGCCGCCAGCACGCCGCCCACCAGCGCCCAGGGCAGGGTGAAGAACGTCAGCGTCGCCAGGCGCCAGTTCGCGAACGACGTATACAGCAGGAAGTAGATCGCCATCACCGCGCCCACCCCGGCGAGGAGTAAATTCCGCTCGGCCGCCTGCCGCTCTGCAAATTCGCCGATCACCTCCGCGTGGTACTCCAGCGGGAACTCGACGTTCTGGAGGGCGGCTTCGACGTCGCGCGCCACGGAGCCGAGATCGCGTCCGCGCACGTTGGCCGAGACGTCAATCTTGCGCGACTGGCCTTCACGCTCGACGACGTTCGGGACCGGCGCGATGCGGATGTGAGCCACATCCTCCAGGCGCACCTGCCCGCCGCCGGGCGTGTCGATCAGCAGCTCGCGGATATCGCTCAGGCTGTTGCGCGTCTCCGGCGTGCTCCACACGTTTACGTCATACGTCTTCCCGCTGACGAAAATATCGCCGACTTCTTCGCCCTGCACCAGGAAGGAGGTCACCCGGCGGATATCGCCGGGTTTCAGCCCATAACGCTGGGCCGCTTCCAGGTCCACCTCGACTTGTATCTGGGGCGTGTCCATGTGGAGTTCCTTTTTCAAATCCACGATCCCCGGGATCCCCTCCAGCGCATCTCGCACCTCGTCCGCCTTGGCGCCCAGGGCGTGCAAGTCAGGGCCATAAATGCGCACGACGACGGTATCGCTGGACCCCGTCAGCACCTCCCGGATCCTCTCTTTCAGATAGGTCTGCACATCACGAATCAGCCCGGGGTAGCCGTCCACTGTCTCCTGAACTTTGGCCAAGGTCTCGTCGTAGTCAACCTCAGGATAGACGCTGATCCAGTTCTCGGTGAAGTAGACGCCGTACGGTTCGTCGGCGTTCATGGCCTGCCCGATGTGGGAGCCGCAATTGCGCACCCCGGAAATGGTCAGCAGTTCCCGACAGGCCTGAGCCGTAATCCGCCACATTTCCGGGTGGGACGTGCCGGGCTTGGTGATCCAGTGCATCAGGAAGTCCCGCTCTTTGAACGACGGCAGCAGTTCCTGGCCGAGCGCGGGCCACACCGCCAGGCCAGCCAGCATCATGCCCGCCACGGTGCCGTACGCCAGGCGCGGGGTGCGGATCACCCGACCAAGGACCCGGTCGTAGACATGGTGCAGCCACGGGATGATCGGAGAGGGGCGGTGATCAATCGGCGCATTGGACAGGAGGATCAGGACCATCGCCGGCGTGACGGTCAGGGCAATGAAGGGGGAGACCAGCCCCGCCACCACGTAGGCGGTGGCCAGCGGCTGGAAGAACGCGCCCGACAGTCCCTGCAGGAAGAAGACCGGCAGCAGGGCCGAGATTTCGATCAGCGAGGCGTAGACGATGGCGCCGCGCACTTCGAGCGAGGCCTCCAGAATAATGCTCGCCGTGGACTGGGTGCTCCCCTCCTTGCGCAGCCGGCGGAGACGCCGCACGATGTTTTCGACGTCTACGATGGCGTCGTCCACGACCGCGCCGATGGCGATGGCCAGCCCGGCCAGCGTCATCACGTTGATGGTCACGCCGCGCAGATTGAGCACGAGCAGCGAGGCCATCAGCGACAACGGGATGATCGTGGCGCTGATCAGGGCCACCCGCCACTCGTATAGGAAGAAGAGCAGCACGATCACCACCAGCACCGCGCCGACGAGCAGCGACTCGGTGAGATTGTCAATTGACTGCTCGATGAAGGTTGCCGGCCGGAAGATGGTCGTGTCAATCTCCATACCGCGCAGGCCGGGCCGCATCTCGTCGATCGCCGCTTCCACCCCGCGGGTCACGTCCAGCGTGTTGGCCCACGGCAGCTTCTCGACGATCATCATCAGGCCGGGCCCTTCGTTGATGACGGCATCCCCGAAGAGCGGCCAGGTATCCCAAACCATATCGGCCACGTCTTTGAGCAGCAGCGGCGCGCCGTCAGGTTTCCTTCGATCATAGATCGGCACCTCGCCCAGTGTTTCCGGCGTTATGATGGGCAAGACGGAGCGGATCGCGAACCGCTGATCGGGCGTATCGATGAACCCCCCCGTGCCGATGACCGAGCCTTCCGAATATTGCAGTAACCCGACGTCCAGGGCATCGGCGGTCACGTCCATGACTTCGTTGAGCGTCACGTCGTAAGCGCGCATCCGCTCCAGGTCCACCTGCACCTGCGGCATCTTGATCCGCTCGCCCCAGATGGGCGCATTCGCCACGCCGGGGACGTCTAACAACCGGGCGCGGATCTTCCAATAAGCGATCATGGACAAATCCATCAGGTCATATTGATCCGAGGAAATCCCGATCTTCATGGCCCGGCTGGTTGACGACAGGGGTTGGATCATCACCGGCGGGGCGGCCCAGGTAGGCAACGTGGGGTACACCGCCAGGAGGCGCTCATTCACCAACTGCCGTGCCAGGATGAGGTCGGTCCCGGGCTTGAAGATGAGGACGATATCCGACAGGTCCGGCACCGACCTGGAGCGCATCACGTCCAGTCCCGGCACCCCATTCAGCGCATTCTCCAGCGGAACGGTGACCAGTTCTTCCACGTCGGCCGCGGAGAGCCCCATGGATAAGGTCTGGATCTCCACCTTGGGCGGCGCGAACTCGGGAAAAACGTCCACCGACGAGTTTCTGAGCCGGGCGACGCCAAAGACCATCATCGCCGCGGCGGCAAAAACCACCAGGAATCGATACTGCAGGCTGGTTTTAACTATCCAACGCATTTTAGTTTCCTCCCGGCGCAAGTAGGGGGCAGACCTGCGTGTCTGCCCGGCGCTTTGTAAGCCTGGCCGGGGCGCACACAAACCCCGGCTGTACAATTCCCGACTAATCCGGGAAACCCGTCATTTCGACACGCCAGTCTCGGCGCCGTACAGTTCGGCCCCACCGACCGTGACCACCTCCGTGCCAACGGCCGGGCCTTCCATCAGGAACGCCAGGTCACCCTCGATGTAGTCAACGGTGATGCTCTGCCGGACGAAGGACAGGGCACTGGGTTCCTTGGTGTACACCCAGGTCCCGCCGTGTACGTCGTAGATCACCGCCGCGTAGGGGACGATCTTGCGCAGCGTCGTCCCGCTGGCCAGCAGGGTCAGCTTGACGCGCACCGGCTGCCCCGGCGCCAGGGACTGATGCCCGGGGCCCTTGACCGCGAAGTACGCCGCCGTTTCGTCGTCGTCTTCGACGTCGTCAACCGCTTCGGCCTCGAGGCCCTCCGCCTCTTCGTCGTCGTCCTCTTCGTCGTCGAGGAGCAGGACGACGACCGGCCGGCTCCGGTCTACCCGGGCCAGTTCGGCCTCACTCAGGGCCACGCGCACCAGAACCGTGCCCGCTTCCGTTTCGGGCGCGGCCACCACCTGGCCGCCCACCTCTCGCTGCCGTATCACCTCCGCCTCCTGAACGGGGGCCGTCTGGAGGGCGAGGCGTTCGGCCGCCTTGTCGGTCACAATCACCCGCTTGAGGTCCGTTCCCTCAATCGGCTCGACGCGGGCGGGGACGATTTTCTCCCCCGTGGTTGGTCCCTGTGTGCAGGCCGAAAGTTGGAGACTGACCATGACCAGCGCCACAAAGATCCAATGATTTATGCGGTGCATAGTTGCCTCCTACGAATAAGCAGTGCTGCGGTTGCCGAAGGGCCCGCGCGGACGCGGGCTTGGAGCCTTATCAACCGTAGTGGGGCTAAAACATGTCACTGGGAACCTCCCGCGTCAATTTGCCGGCGCCGGAGCCGGTATACCGCCACGATGACCACCAGCAAGACGATTGGCCCTCCGATGATATAGGGAAGTATGCCGCCGGGATTGAGTCGGGTAAACGGCGTCACCGTCAGGTGGATGCCCGAACTGGCCACCGGCTGGCTGGTCGTCTCCTGGCTCTCGGGTGCGGGAATGAGGACCATGTACACCATGAAGTCGCCGTCCAGGATCGTGTTGATGATCCAGGCCAGATTGGCGGACTCGCCCGGCCCCAGAGACTCAATGTATTGAGTCCGTTGGGGCGACCAGTCCTCGGGGTCAACCACATCCCCCTTCGCGTCAAGATTGATGATGTTCATCGCCACAATCAACGGGAGAGAGGCCTCCGCAGCGTTGTTGGTCACCAACGAGTTGAACTCCACCTTGTCCCCTGTCTTCACCATCGTGGTCGCCAGGTCAACGGATATCTGCAGGTCCACTGCCTGGGGCGGCGCGCCCTGGTCCGCCATGGCGGGCGACGCGCCCAGGGAAATCAGGAGGCCGGCGATCACCAACCAGCCTGCGCGACGGGCCAAACGCGACCACAACTTGCTCGCTTTGCCCGCCTCCAGGCGGAGGCCGGGACCGGCATACAGGAAGAGCAGTCCGAGCACCACGACGGCAAACACGACAGGCGACTCAAGCCAGGGCCAAAATTCGCTCAGGGGCCGGTAATTCACGAGGTGCTTCGAAAGGAAATGATTGGTGGCCGCCATCGGGTTCACCCATTGGAGAAACTGCCCCGCCGCTCCGGTCTGGGCGCGCCCTGGCAATTGGGCCGGAACGAGGAAAAGGATGTACAGGCCCAGGCTCACGAAATAACTGGTCTTGTTGGTGCTCGACCAAAAACTCGCGAGCATCCCCAGGCCGGTGTAGGCCAGGGCCAGCACGGTCCCCAAGAGGCCAGCCCAGAAGATCGTCGGGCCTAAAACCTCATCGCCCTGGGAGAGCACCTGCATGTACGGAATAGCGATGACGAAGGCCGCGGGCCAGACCGACAGGGCGGCGAGGAACTTGCCGCCCACGATTTGCCGCCGGCTCGTCGGCGTTAACAGCAGCGATTCGAGGGTGGCGCGTTCCCGCTCGCCGCTGAGGCTATCTGCGCCGACGACCAGGCAGATGAACAGGCTGACTGCCATGGCGTTCTTGCTCAACTCGTAGACCAGTTCTTTCGGGGGAATCAGACTCAGTTCTTCGTTGTACGCCAGCACATACACCATGACTCCCAACACGAGGCTGTAAATCAGGGTGAGGATCAGCGCTTTGCCCCCGATCCACAAGTCGGCGAGTTCCCGCGTGAACACGAGCCACCACGTCGGCCACGCGGGCCCCGCTAGTTCCGCCCCCCTCGCGCTCACCTTTTGTTTCTCGTCTACCGGAACAGTGACGTCGCTCACTTGATCGCCTCCTCGGTCAGTTGCAGGAAAACATCTTGTAACCGGCCGCCTTCGACCCCAAAGCTTAGGACGGGAATATCGGCGCGGATCAGGGCCTCCAGGATTTGGTTGTTGAAGCGATAGGACTCGGGCGTCGTCCCGTCGGCCGCGCCGACGAGTTCCACTTGCAGCCAACCCCCCGTCTCGCCGGTCAGAGTGACTTGCGTGACGTTCGGCATCCCGTTTAATGCTTGTTGGGCCCCTGTCACCGAGGACGACGGGACCTGGATGCGGAGGACATTGCGCTGGGTGACTGTGTGGCGGGTGCGCCCAACAACTTCGGCCACCGTGCCGGTCGCCACGACCTGACCCGAACTGAGGATGACCACGTCGTCGCAAACGCTTTCGACCTCCCACAAGGCGTGGCTGCACAAAATCACGCCGACGCTGCGCTCGCGCACGACCCGCCGTATCAGCGTCAGCAATTCCTGTTGCCCGCGTGGATCCAGGCCCAGCGTGGGTTCGTCGAGAAAAACGACCACGGGATCGTTGACGAGCGCGCGCGCGATGCCGATTCTTTGCCGCATCCCGTGACTGTAGGTGCCGATCAGGGATTTTGCTCTTTGCTGCAGCCCCACTTCTTCCAGCAGCGCCAAACCATACGCTCTGGCTTGAGCCGCGGTCCGCCCATACAGCTGGCCGAAGTAAGTCAGGTACTCGATGCCCGTCAGTTGTCTGGGAAATCCCAGGTTCTCCGGCAGAACGCCGATCTTGCGGCGGATGCGGTCAGGAAATTGGGAACTGATGCCGTCCACGACGAAGCGGCCTGCCTCCGGCTCCAGCATCGTCGTCAGGATGCGGATGGCCGTCGTCTTTCCCGCTCCGTTGGGACCCAGGAAGCCCAGGATCCGTCCGCCCTGCAAGGAGAACGATAATCCCCGCAGGGCCGGCCTGGGGCCATAGGACTTTCGCAGGTCTTCGGCGAGCAAGATCTCCGATTGAGAGCGGGAGGCTTCAGGAGTGTTTCTTTCAGTCATTCCGCCAATCTCTTTCTATGCTTGTATGTGACGCAGCCATCACCTAAAAAGGCCCAATAAATTGCTCAAGCGCCGACGACTCAGTCAGAGGATGAACTGAGTCCCGACTGAGCGCTCAGTTGCAGGCCCAGTGGTTCAGGTTCAGGGCTGGACCCAAACCGCAAGTAGAGGGCGGGGACCACGAACAGGTTAAGCAGAGTCGAGGTGACCAGGCCGCCCAAGATGACGATGGCCACGGGGCGCACGATCTCGTGACCGGGAATATTGCCGAAGAGCGCAAAAGGCGCGAGGGCCAACCCGGTGGCCAGCGTGGTCATCACCATCGGCGCCAACCGCTCCTGCGACCCGCGCAGGACCAGCCTGGGGCCAAAGGCCTCGCCTTCCAGGCCGAGACGCTGGTAGTGCTTGATCAGCAGGATGCCGTTCCGCGCCCCCATGCCCAACACCGCGAGCAATCCGAAGAGCGAGGCGAGCGAGAGCGCGCCGCCGCTGAGGAACGCCGCCAGCACGCCGCCCACCAGCGCCGCGGGCAGGGCCACGAAGGTCGCCGCCGCCATGCGCCAGCTCTCGGAGGCCGCCTGCAGGAGGAGGAATATCCCGATCGCGGCGATCAGCGCGGCGAGGAGGAGGCGCTGCTGAGTCGCCTGCCGCGCCGCGTACTCGTTCAGCACCACGGCGTGGTACTCTAAGGGGAACGGGAAGTTCTGCAGGGCTGTCTCGACCTCGCCCGTCACGGCGCCGACGTCACGTCCCTGCACGTCGAAGACGACGTCCAGGTAGGGCGAGACGCCTTCGCGCCGGATGACGCTTGGCGCTGTCGTCATGCGCACGTCGGCCACCTCCCCCAGACGCACGTGACCGCCGCCGGGCGTGTCAATCAACAATTGGCGAATATCGTCCACGCTGTCGCGTGTTTCGGGCGTGCTCCACACGACGACGTCGAACACCTTCTGCTCCTCGAACAGGCTGCCGACTTGAATGCCGGAGAGCAGGGTAGCCGCCGAGCGGCGGACATCGCCGGGTTTGACGCCAAAGCGTTGGGCCGAGGCAAGGTCGACCTCGATCTCCACGGTGGGTTCTTCGAGGGGGAGGATCACCCGCGGCTCGACGACCCCGGCCATCCCCGCCAGGGCTTGCCGCAGATTCTCCGCCTGGGCGCGCAGGACATCGTGGTCCTCGCCATAGAGGCGCACGGTGAGGCCCGCGCGGGCGCTCGTCTGCGCCGCGCCGACCGTCTGCTGCAAATAGGTTTGAACCTGACCCTCCAGCTCGGCGTAGCCGTCTACCTTCTGCTGAATGGCGGCTACCGTCGCGTCATAGTCGGCCTCCGCATCGAGGCTGACCCACACCTGGGCGGAATTGACGTTGACCACCTGATCCCCAAACACGGCCCGCCCCACATGGGCGGCGACGTTGCGGACACCGGGAACAGCCCTCAGGTCACTGCTGACTTGGGTGACGATCTGGTTCATGGCCGGAAGCGATGTGCCCGGCGCGGCGTCCAGCTGAATCGTCAGGTAGGGCTCTCGGAACGATGGCAGCCATTGATTCTGACTGAGGAAGGGCAGCGCCGCGACGCCCGCCGCCGCCAGCACCACGACGGCCGCATACGCCAGCCGCGGCCTCTGGACGGTCCGCGCCAGAACCCGTTCGTAGCCGCGCTGCAGCCACAGGGTGAGCGGGGACTCGCCGCGCTCCAGCGACGTCTTGGACTTACTTGACATCCTTGACAGGAAAATCAGGCTCAGCGCCGGCGTGACGGTCAGGGCCGTGGCCAGGGCGGCGAGCACGGCCAGCGCATAGGAGACGGCCAGGGGCTGGAACAAGGCGCCGGACGCACCCTCCAGGAAGAAGACTGGCAGCACCGCCAGCAAGGTGATCAGCGTCGCGAAGAAGACGGCGCTGCGCATCTCAACCGCCGCCTCCAGGATCACACTCTCGGCCGATTGGCCGGAAGCGCCCTCCTGGCGCTTTTGGCGCAGCCGCCGCACGATGTGCTCGACGTCCACGACCGCGTCGTCGATGACGACGCCGAGGGCGATCACCAACCCGGCCAGCACCACCGCATTGAGCGTCGCCCCCCGCAGGTAGAGCACGAGCAGCGCGGCGACCAGAGACAACGGGATGGCCACCAGGCTGATCAGCGCAGCACGCCAGCCGTACAGAAAAGCGGCGAGGATCAGAACCACGAGCACCGCAGCGATGACCAGCGTCCGGGTGAGATTGGCGATCGCCATCTCGATGTAGGTCGCCGGCCGGAAGACGGTCGCGTCAAACTCAATCCCTTTCATACCGGGCCGCAGCACAGCGAGCGTGGCTTCTATCCCCTGCGTAACTTCCAGGGTGTTCGTCCCGGGCAGCTTTTCAACGACGAGCAGGAGGTTGGGAGCGTCGTTAATGAGCGCATCCCCAATCAGCGGCTGATGGTCTTCTACCACCGAGGCCACGTCCCCCAGACGCCAGGCCGTGCCTTTGATCGGTACCTGAGCCAGGTCTTCCGGAGATTTGATGGGCAAGACGTGCCAGACCCCGAGCCGTTGATTGGGGGTATCAATGAACCCTCCGGCGCCAGGCGTCGAGGCCTCCAAAAAGGTTAATGACGACACCCACAATGCGTTCCCGGTGGTTTCGACGACCTGCTCCAGCGTAACGCCCTGAGCCTGCAAACCTTCTGGATCGACCTGCACCTGCAGTTGCCGGTCCCGGTTGCCCCAGGTGGCCACGTTGGCCACGCCGGGGACGCCCATCAGGCGAGGGCCAATCACCCACCGGGCGAGCACCGACATCTCGATCAGGGACAGGTCCTGCGAGGACAGCCCGACGATGATGAACCGGCTGGCCGACGACAGGGGCTGGATCATCGTCGGCGGCTTCGACACGTGTGGCAACCCAACCGCCGCCTGGGAAAGGCGCTCTGCCACCAACTGCCGGGCGCGGTAGAGGTCGGTCCCAGGCTCGAAGTAGATCACGACCGACGACAGCCCGGGCACCGACTCGGAGCGAATGACGTCAGCCCACGCCACCCCGGCGATCAGGTCCTGCTCCATTGGAACAGTGATCATCTGTTCCACTTCCTCGGCGGAAAGTCCGAGGGCTTCCGTCTGAATCTCCACGTACGGCGGCGAGATCTCGGGCAAGACGTCCACCGGCATCTCGCGCAGTTGGACGAGGCCGCCGAACATCACCGCCGCGGCGATCGTCACGACCAGGAACTGGAACCTCATGCTTGACCCAACGATCCCACGCATCATGGCTAAATTCCTCCTCGTGTAGTCATTTTTCAAGCCCGAATTCGGCGCCGAACAACTCGGCTGCTCCGATTGTCGCCCTCTTTATGCCGGGGGCCGGAGCCTCCGGCAGAACCGCCAGGCCGCGCTCTGCGCTGTCTACCGCATAGCACAGCGCCGCCTCTTCGTGGTCGTCAACCGCCTTCACTTCCCGCGGCTGTATCACCAAGCCAACTGCCCCGTCGTCGTCTGGAGGCAGGCGGAGTGCGGATTGGCCGCGGTCTACCTTATTCAAGTCACTCACTTTCAGAAGCCTACGTACACCAACGTCACTGAGATCGGCGACCTCAACGTTGGCCTTGCCGGGCGCCAAGGGGCGCCGGAAATTGGCGCTTTGGTCATCGCTGACGCTGCCGGCAAGACTGCGACCTCACCCCCTACAATTCATTTCTACGACCTAGTGTACCTCCAGGATCAAGCCCGACGCTGGGACACCTGCGTTTGAGAATACACGATTATCGGACATTACACAATAGAATACACGCAACACCGCAAAACTACTTCGACATATCCAAAATGACATAAGGTCGTGATCTAGCCACGCTGAGCCAAAGTGGCTTTTGCGGCCACTTTAATAACCGTTGGAACACGGTTTGAGGATACTCCTAATCCAAATTGGATTTGTACGTCGTACAGTATCTCCTCGACATAAGTCTAATTTATTCAGGGAAGCGGCGTCAGCCTTCAACTATTCACGGTCAGAAACCAGGTGAAAATGCAACTGCCCTGCCGCCTGATACCGGCCCCCATTCACAATCAGACGGTAACCAGCCTGCTCCAGGTGGAATTCGGCGACGAGGCTTTTGACGGTCTCGAACCAATCGGCGGTGAAATCGGCGTCGGCGGGCGTGAGGTCGGCCAGGCTGGCGCGCGCGCGCTTCGGCACGAGCACAATGTGGACGGGATAACTCGGGCGGGGATGGGGAAAGGCGATGAGGGTCTTCGTCTCGCGCAGGCGGCGGACGGGCAGGGCAAAGCTCATGTGGGCAAAAATCCAGCCCAGGCTCAGGCGGCCCAGCGACGAGCGAGCCAGGCGCAGGGCAAAACTTACGGAACATCGCGGACGGCCTTTAGGCCAGTCCCTTTGGGACGCAATACGCATAACATGCACCTTCAACGTATTCCGTATTGCGTATTCCGTAAAAGCGCCCAGCCTTATTCCGCCTCGGGTTCCTGCTGCTTTACCAGCTGCGTCTTCAGCCAGGCGAAAATCTCGCGCCGGTTCTCCTGCCAGAGGTGAATGGCCGTGGGCATGACCGAGAGGATAATGACCACGACGACGATGAGGAGGAAATACTTGTCCAGCACTTCGGGCGGGAACAGGCTGCCCAGCAGGTAGCCAGCCAGCGTAACGCCCACCGCCCAGACCAGCCCGCCGATTAGGTTGAACATCCAGAACCGGCGGTATTCCATCTCGACCGCCCCGGCGACGATGGGGGCGAAGGTGCGGATGAAGGGCATGAAGCGGGCGAGGACGATCGTCTTGCCGCCGTGTTTGTCGTAGAAAGCCCGGGCTGCCAGCAGGTTCTTGCGCCGGAAGAGCAGCGATTCTTCCCGGTTGAAGAGCGGCGGCCCGGTCTTGCGCCCGAACCAGTAGCCGACGTTGTCGCCCAGGACCGCCGCGACAAACAGCAGAGGCAGCAAAATCCAGATGTTCAATTCGCCCTTGAAGGCGAACAGCCCGGCGGTCAGCAGCAGGCTGTCGCCCGGCAGGAAAAAGCCGAAAAACAGGCCCGACTCGGCGAAGACGATCACAAACAGGCCGATGTAGCCAAAGGTCTCAATCAACGTGCGTGGGTCGAGCAAATGCATATATTCTTCCATGTATCCTTCCATACTTTCTGAGCGACCCCGGCGCGGTCTGCGCCAGGTTGCCTTGCTTGCCAATCTGGAGTAAAACTAACGGAAGTTCGCGGTCGTCTGCGGACTCCCGAGGGGCATATTATACCAGCCCAATCGTGGGAGGCGAGGTTGAAATTCGGTCTTTGACGGCCCTGAACTTGACAGCCCATTATGGCTATGCTAAATTACGGCGCGTTCGGGCCAACGCCGACGACCCGCAACTTTTCCTCCTCAAAAAAAGGAGATGTGCCTTGACTAAATCCAGAACCGAACTCATGGTTGACCGCTTGCGCGATATGCAAGTCAGCAGTCCTGATATCGAAGCCTCGGCGGTGGTCAGCGTGGACGGCTTGCCCATCGCCACCGCCCTGCCGCGCGAGGTCGAGGAAGACCGCGTCTCGGCCATGTCAGCGGCGATGCTCTCCCTGGGCGAACGCATCGCCAGTGAACTGGGGCGGGGCGACTTGAGCGAAGTCCAGATCAAGGGAGAAAAAGGCTACGTGATTCTCCAGTCGCTTGGCACCGAGGCCGTCCTGACCGTCCTGGCGCGCGAGAGCGCCAAGCTCGGCCTGGTGCTGCTGGATATGCGCCGGGCGGCAGAAGATTTGTCGAAACTCGTCTAGCCCCCACACCAGCCTCACCCCGGGAGAAACAACGTGGTTCCTATCCCCAAGAGCGGTCTCTATTATCCCAACCGAGTCGCCCGCATCTATCTCCAGGCCATGGAAGAAGTCATGGGCAAGAATGGGCTGAACGCCATTCTGAACATGGCCGGACTGACCCACCTGATTGACAACTATCCGCCCGAAAACCTCAACAAAGAATTCGACTTTGCCGACTATTCCGCGCTCAACGGCGCGCTGGAGGAGATGTACGGGCCGCGCGGCGGCCGGGGCCTGGCGCTGCGCGCGGGGCGCGCCTCCTTCGCGCAGGGCCTGCGCAATTTCGGCGCCCTCGCCGGCGTGGGTGACCTCGCCTTTAAAGTCCTTCCGCTGGGGGCCAAATTGAAGCTCGGCGTGCCGGCGATGGCCAAAATCTTCTCGCAGGTGAGCGACCAAAAGAGCACTGTCAGCGAAACCGATACCGAAATCCTCTATAGCATGAAACCCTGCCCGGTCTGTTATGGGCGCAAGAGCGACAAGCCGATGTGCCACGCGGGCGCGGGTCTGCTGCAGGAAGGCCTGAAGTGGGTTTCCGGCGGACACGAGTTCAAAGTCTATGAATCGGAGTGCATTGGCTGCGGCAACGACGCCTGCGTGCTCGTGATTCAGAAAGAGCCGATCGGCTAGGAATGGCGCGCCCCCGCATTCGCTAACCCCGCACCCGACTCGCACGCCGCGCCGGGGCTGGCCAGGACAACTCCTGAGCAGCCCCGCTTTTTTTGTCTGATGAAAGTCACGGTCGTCGTCCCGACTTATAACGAAGCCAACAACCTCACGGCTCTCGCCGAAGCCTTGTGGGCCTTGCCGCTGCCTGGCCTCGACATCCTGATTGTGGACGACGCCTCGCCCGACGGCACGGGCCGCCTGGCCGACGACCTGGCTGCGGCGCGCCCCGGACACTTGAGCGTCCTCCACCGCCCCGGCAAACTTGGCCTGGGCACGGCCTATATCCAGGGCTTCACCCAGGCGCTCGACTGCGGCGCACAGGCCGTCGTCCAGATGGATGCGGATTTCTCGCACTCCCCCGGTTACCTGCCCGATTTCGTCGCCCGGCTGGACGAGCACGATGTCGTCGTCGGCTCACGCTACGTGCCGCAGGGCAAACTGGACGAACATTGGGAGAAAGGCCGCGTCCTGCTCTCCGCCTGGGCCAACCTCTACGCCCGCGCCATCCTCGGCATCCGCACTCACGACGCGACCGCCGGATTCAAAGTCTGGCGCGCGGACACGTTGCGCGGCATCGGCCTCGACCGGGTGCGGTCGAACGGCTACGTCTTCCAGGTCGAAATGGCCTATCTCGCCGAGCGCCTCGGCTACCGCGTCCTCGAAAGGCCCATCTACTTTGAAGACCGCCGCATCGGCCACTCCAAGATGACCATCCCAGTTAAAATTGAAGCGGCGTGGCGCGTGTGGGAAGTGGGGCTGAGGCATCGCCGGTTGACGCCCAAAGACCGCCGCGCGTGAAGCTGTATTCCGTATTGCGTATTGCGTAAACGGATTACGGATTACGGAATACGCAATACGCAATACGTCCAACCATGCGCAACCTGCTTCGTCGCTTCAAATCCGACCTCCCCAACCTTGCCGTCCTCCTCGCGCTGCCGCTTCTCCTCTTCTTCCCCGTCGTCTTCACTAACCGCACGCTCCTGCCCGCCGACAACCTGCTCGCCGTCGAGCCGTACCGCAGCGCCGCCGCCCAGTTTGGCGCGCCCCTGCCCCACAATCCGCTGCTGTCTGACCTCGTGCTGGAGAACTATCCGTGGAAGAAGTTCATCCTCGAGTCTATCCGCGCGGGTGAAATCCCGCTGTGGAACCCCTATCAGTTCGCGGGGATACCCTTCCTCGCCGCCGGGCAGCACTCGGCGCTGTATCCCTTCTCGGTCATCTTCTACGTCGTTCCCCTCGCCCGCGCGTATGGCCTGTTCACCGTCTCGCAGTTCTTCCTCGCCAGCCTTTTCACTTACATCTTCCTGCGCGTGCTCGGCCTGCGCCGCCTGAGCGCGCTCTTCGGCGCCATCGTCTACGAACTCTGCCTGTTCATGGTGGTCAGCGTGGTCTTCACCATGATTATCGCGGGCGTGGTCTGGCTGCCGCTCATTCTGACCTGTGTCGAACTCATCCTCCGCCGGCAGCCGGCGCTCGGGGGCCGCCACGCCGTCATGCCCTGGCTGTTTATCGGCGCGCTAGCGCTCGGCTGCCAAATCCTCGCCGGGCATGTCGAGATCACCTACTACACGCTCCTCGTCGTCGGCGCCTACTCTCTCTGGCAGTTGGCCGGTTTTTACCGCCGAGGCGGAGCGCGCGAAGGGGGTGGGGAAGAAGTTGTCCCCAACGCCCCCCACACTGTGACCTCTGCAGTCAAACAAAGCCTCCGGCGCGCGGGCGCGCTCCTGGCTCTCGCCGCGCTGGGGATTGCCCTGGGGGCGATTCAAATTATTCCCCTCTACGAAGTCGTGCGAGATAATTTTCGCAGCGGCTCGGCCACCTACGAACAAATCGTCGGCTGGGCCTACCCCGGGCGGCACGCGCTCGCCTTCTTCATCCCCCACTTCTACGGCAACCCCAGCCACCACGATTACTTTGATCTCTTCACCTGGCGGTGGACTCCCGCCCCGCTCAACAACCAGACAATTGACTGGGGCATCAAGAACTACGTCGAAGGCGGAACCTACCTCGGCTTGCTGCCGCTCTTCCTGGTCGCCATCGTCTGCATCCTCTGTCTCCGCGTTTACGTTCTACGCAATACGCAATACGCTTTACGCCAACTTCTTCCTCCCTCCTTCTTCCTCCATGCTCCCTTCTTCTTGCTCCTCGCCTTCTTCGCCACTGCTTTTGCCTTCGGCACGCCGCTCTACCGCCTCATCTTCTGGCTGCCAGGCATCAACCAGCTGCATTCGCCCTTCCGCTGGGTGTGGCCGCTGGCGTTGAGCGTCGCCGTCCTCAGCGCCTATGGCGTCGAGTATCTCTGGCGCAGCCATCCCGCGCAGCTGGCGATGGGCTATTACGGCTTCCTCCGTCGCAAACACACACCCTCCCCAATTGCCAGTTATCTCGCCCCCTTCTTTCTCTGGTCCTCGCCCTCCCTCATTACTTTCTTCGCCGGGCTGGCCTTCTGGGGCGGCCTGCTGATTCTGGCTGCCCTCATGGCTGCTCGGCTCTGGTACGACCGCCTCGCCGACCGGATGGACAGGCTGGTGGCGGAACTGGCCCTCGCCAGCCAGGCCTTCGCCGACGGGCGCATGTTCTTCTCCTA
>DAOTXG010000222.1:0-10751 GCA_034435515.1 Anaerolineales bacterium | reverse complement strand
TAGTTGTACAGCATTGTATCAGAAATAAAACCAGTTTCAACCAGTTGCGGCAAGTTGCTTAAGTCCGCTGGGATCTGAGCGCCATGTTTGCCAATCATGACAAATTGACAGTCAGGTCGGCGGCCGAAAAGTTCACGCAGGGCTTCAAACAACAAGCGGGCCTCCAAGGTGGTCAAAGCGCCGACACTCAGCAGCAGCGGTTGAGAGACAGGTATCCCGAGCTGCTGACGAGCGGCGGCCCGTCCATCAAGAACCGACGCATCTGTTTCACATCCTTGCGGCAAGACCAGCAGCGTCTCAGATCTAACTCCGAGGTTTATCGCCCGTTGGCGCAGAGCCTGCGAAATCACGGTTGTGCCATCGGCTTTCGTCCGAAAGGCTTCTTCAAAATAAGTTTCAATCGGCCCATACAGGAGTTTTAACCACTTATCCGGGCGCTCAGCCTGTGTGCCGCCTCTGCCCCACCAGTCACACCAATCAATCACCAATTTCCCACCGATATCGCGTGATTGATAATGCGCATACAGGGCGGGTAAAATCACCACGGGCCGACAGTCCCAAGCATGAATAATGTCCCACTTCTGCCCGCGCAGATACCAGATTCGATTAATCACATCCCATGGGTCCCACCCTGTGCGTCCCAGGCCCCAGAGCAAGTCTGGGGTGTGAACAATCGTGATCCCTTCGCTTTCTTCAACTGCGAATCCCCAGCGACGATCGGCCGAGATGGTCAGGAGGGTAACCTCATGTCCACGGCGCACCAGGTAACGGGCAACGTGATAAGCGCGATAAAACGTGCCGCCCCGACGGGCGACGTTATGATTCAGAAATAACAACCGCATTTCAAGCCCGGGCTGCTTTCTCAAGAAGTGTCAGGACCTGAGCCGCTGACCGCGCCCAGGTGTATTCAGCCACACACTGACGTCCACGGATTATCAGGCGCACACGCCAGCCCGGGTCCGTCAGCACCCGCGCCTTTCCCTCGGCAGTGGCAGAGTACCGTAACAAGCTCGCGCCTTATGATCAAGAGCGACTGGTTGATAGAAGTCTTGATACGCTGGATAGACCACTTTTCGGATAGAAACTACGCTATGCGCCCACCTCGATTGGCCTGTCCGGGACCATGCTTGCCGTACAAGAACCGTCTCACCAGAGGGTCGCGACGGATCAACCACAGGACTTCGTGCAGGGCGTCTGCGAACGGCGAGTCGTAAAAGACACGATTCAAGAAGGTGTTTCGAAAAGTGGCCAGATGTATGTAATTGATAAATGCTCGTCGCAGACGAAACACCCGCCGACTGAAATGCCGTGGCGGTCGATTGAATTCAATCTTATCAGCTGAGCGAGGAAATAGTTTTTCCTCTAGAGCCAAGCGATGATGGGAAATACTCAGAGGATCAATCTGCATGATTTCACAACAAGCTAAGCTGGCAGCGCCGACGTCATCCCCAGCGATGACCAAGTTCATGGGAACGGGCTCACCGACCATCGGCCCCGTATGGTCGAGAAAATAAGTGCCGTCGAAAATACACAATCTGGGCTTGAGCAACTTGTGGATAGCTAGAATGGCCGTGTCAAAGTGCGGATGTTGAGTGACCCGCATCTTATCTCCCAAGCATCCCCACTGGTTCTTGAAGCCCAGGCTAACCCCGGTCATCGCATGAACCTTGGGGACGGGTACGGTAATGAACACATCCACCTCATGGAGCAACAACGAGGGCAACTGCACCGAAACGGGCTTACTACTAACCGTCGCAGTCGCCGTCTCATGTCGGCCCTTGCTCAAGTTGACTACCTGAATAGCATACTCTTTTTGTAGAGCATACAAACCGTGATTTTCAAACGCTTCCTCAGCTTGAAAACTAGCCTGCCCCCCTTCGGATTCACCGATAATAATATGGGGTGTAAACAATAAGAGGTTTTCCACTAGTATCCGCAAGAAGGTAGGCGTGACTGTTACACCAGGTGTAGGGATACGCCAGGTAAGATTGGGTTTAATGAAAACTCTCGCTCCAGGGCGAATAAACTGCGCTGCATTAACCCACCGCAGTGCCTTCGACAACACCTCGTCGAGATCGGTAGAAGTGAACGACTCAATGAAAACTCTGCTCATTTGCTGGCCTCTAATGTATCAGTGATCACCCAGTTTCAGAATCAACTCAATCCATCTGTCTACAAACCTATCAACTGTAAAGTGTTCGTAGAAGCGCTGTTGATTGAAGCGGCCCATCCGTAGCCGCAAGTCGTTATCCTCCGCGAGGCGTATTATCGCAGCCGATAGCGCCTCTCCGTCGTTTTTGGCCACGAGAAATCCCCCCAGACCTTCGATCACCACCTCTGGGATACTCGCATGATCGGTAGAGATTATCGGCAACCCTGCATTCATAGCCTCCAGATTGACCAAGCCAAATGTCTCGACAGGAAAAAAAGTTGGGAAACAGAAAATATCTGCCTTCTCAAAGGCTTGATGTTTTTCAAGGCCGTAAGCCGGACCATGAAAACAAATTCGATCGGGATAACCGCTTGTCTGGAAGGCCTGATGGATGGCTGCGATTGACGAGTTTGGAACGGGGTTGCCGTAAAAGTCAAAAAAAACGTCATCCCGCATAGCACATATTCGCATGGCGGCTTCAAGCAAAACTTGCCAGCCTTTAGTGATTTCAAGGTTTGCAAAATACAGCACCCTGACATTGGATCGGCCTTGAAAGCGTCCCCAGGAATATGTTTCAACGGGAACGCTGTTATGAATCACAACCAACTGCTCAGGAAGAAACATGAAATCGAAATCGCGCCTCTGGCGAGAGCCTACCATGACCACCAACGCAACGCGACTCGCTACCCAGCGAATATAACGCTGAATCAGAGTGTGTGAATCATCGAAAAGTTGTCTAAACCCCCAAGCATGTGCCCACCAGATTACTCTGCGCCCAAACAGCCTCGAGCCGATCGCGGTGTATATAGAATCCTTAAGAAAGGCTCCTCTTGAAAATGCGGGGCAGAGGATTACCACATCAGGCCGCTTAGTCAATAGAGCGGCGATCAATAACCAGAGGTACTTCAAAAACAACACGAGTTTTTTGAAGCTAATCTTCCCCAAATTAGAGACTGAGTCAACAAAGCGAGTGTTGATAAAACATAGATCGAATTGTTCACTAAACGGGGAGCCGATAAGCAATTGAGCCATATAGGCGGCTCCAGAATAGATCTGCGAATAGACGGGCGCCAACAATAATACACATATCTTCCTGCTTCCTGAGGGGCGCGGTTGTGAAACTCTTTCAACCGGCACGGTTGTCACCGGATCTTTCATGGAAGGAGAATCTGGTGATTTCAACCTTGATGTACGCTTGCACCTTGAGCGGGACCGTTTGCGTTTGAGGCATAAATGAAACTCGCCGCTGCCGGCAACCAAGCCAACAAAGTATAACGAGTCGTTTCAAGGTAATTATCTACCAGCGCAATTCCTAGCAACATCATCATACTAATCATAGCCCAAGTCGCTAATACCCTAAGGTGGCTGTCTGGGCCCCGACGCAAAGTAGTGACCAGAGCCTTGACCTTCATCATATAAATTCCTAAAAACGCTAAAGCGCCCGGCACACCTACCTCTACCGGTATAGATACATAACTGGTAAACGGTCCATCCGTATTGACCCCAGAAAGGAAAATTCTCCCGCGCTCAAAGTAGGGAATAATGAATTGCTGAGAGAGCGTACTAACATAGAAGGGTGTAACAACTGAACCCGCCACATCGGTAGTAATGCTCCGAGCATCAGTCAAGCGAGACTGTGTATAAGGGATAATGGCAATGCTTCGGAAGGCCCGGCTATTAAACGTACCTGGCCCTACTCCAACAATAACTGACCCTGGACGGGCTTGCCAGATACGTCCAACATTCCTTAACAGTTGAACTTTACCCAGTTCATCGAAATTCACCACCACTTCGTTTAATTTACCCAACAGACTAAAGCGCTCAAACTTCAAGGATGAGAGGGTGACCCCAGTTACAATAGTCCCTAACAGCAACAAGAAAAAAAGCCGTTTAGTCACCCTTTTCGATATAATTAGAACCACCACCACAGACCCTCCAAAAACTACCCAGAGCGTTTGAAAGCCGCTCAACAAAAATAGTATACCTGACCACATCACTAGAAGCGTCTGCGTGAAACTAAGTCCTTTATGAATCCATCTTGCAACCCCAAGCCCCATCATAAGGGCAAGAAAAAACGCCAGTTGATTCTGATTGACGCCAAATGTGCCAAAGACAAAATCATTCAAGTCTGGTGAGATCCAAATTGCAGCTTGAAAGGTTGCGATCACCAGATTAACCACTAACAGGGCATCTAACAAACTCAATAGCCGATAACAGAAGCGCAGGGGTAAACCTAGATTAATGAGCGTTAAATAAAACATAATCGGGGTTGATAATCCTCCGATCAGGAGCAGTGCTCCCAACCAATGAACCTCATCCGTGTTAAATGCCCATGATAATATCCAGGACACCGCAAAAATTGAGGACAAAATAACGGTTCCTTTACCCTTATAACGCCCCGCACGTTTACTCATCACCCACAGCAGGCTTATCCCCCAAAGCACAGGCACAAGTGCCAGGTCAATGGCATTGAGAAAGCGGGGCAGGATTTGAATTCGCTCTGTAAAAAAGCGGATGGTTATAAAAAGGAGAACAAAGCCATAGACGAGCCACTCCGACCACGAAAAGTGAGAGACTGCGAGTCGTTGGGTCGGACGTGAGCTAACTACGCTGACTGACATATGTCGTCTCGTCTTCTTCAGGCACAGCCAACACAATCAACTGGCGCACAGGCAAAGCCCTTAACCAGATATCGCTGATCCACTCGCTCATCGCATAGGGCATCAACGCGCAGCCGGCGCGCATGATCTTAAGAATTAACCCGCTCCTATATCTCGCTTGCCATCGTTCAAAGAAAGCCGACCAACGATCAGCAGTTAATTCCCTGATAAGATGAAAGCCCGCATCTGAGAGTTTACGACGGAGGCTGTGGTCGTCATAGGCCCGGACATGCTTAGGATCAGGCAGTTCTTCATTGATTGGAACATTGAGCAACAACACCCCTTTAGGCACCAGCAGGCGACGAAATTCCTTCAACAGGCTCATGTCGTCGGGAACATGCTCCAACACATGAGAGCAGATGATCACATCAAATTCGGTTTTAAAAGGCAAGCCGCCTACGCTGTCATGTACGCACACGAGCGCCCGGCGTTGCCCGCTCAAGCAAGTCTGACTTAACTGTCTGGCTGCATTCAAAGAAATCTCAGTTCCAACCAGAGTCACACCAGACGGAAATCGGCGCAAGATTAGGCCGAAGCCAAAACCAACTTCCAGCACTCGACGAACAGAACGACCCTCTCGCAGCCAACTTTCCAAGACAAGCCAATTGAGGTGTAATTTGGACTGCTGATCAAATGACAGTTGCCTACGCCAGGCCGCGGGGAAACCGGCGGCCTGGCTATAGGCTTGTTCATAAAAAGTTCGATTGACATCCTCTACTGGGATGGCTGCAATTGGTCGGGCGTCTGGCATAAAGTTCAGTTGCCCAGATAATAGGCTATAACTGATTTGGGCAATCCAAGAAAACGCTCAATATATATTTCGGCTTCTGGGAACAGCACCTTCATTTCCGTATGGGATAAAAGATTCCAATCAACGTACCCACAATAATTGACCCAATACTTATCTGTAAATCGCACTAAAGACACCGTATGATTGTGGTTAAGCCAGTTAACGAAAGGTAACCAAGTGTGAGTTTCTATTGGGAAGCTCTTATGAGGTGTCTGAACGAAATATGCCTTGCCAATTCTGCGAATCTCATTTGCGAAATGCCTTTGACTTTGTATAGACTTGGACAACCATTGTTTTTGTGGAATCTTTGACATACAGGTTTCCTTTGGCATAGTTACATGTTCGATCACCGAGTTGCTGATAACGATATCAAACTCTCTGTCGCTGAATGGTAAGGGTTTGCCTTCTTCAAGTTGGACAAATTCAAAGCCGTGTTTTTGTATAACAGGAGCATAATCCTTTCTTATCTCAGCGACTACATACTTTGCTTGTACCCCCGCGTCTTTCACTCTGGCTAGAAAGTCTCCCCATCCCCCCCCCACGTCAAGTATCGAAACTCTATCGTGAGGCTTCATAAGGGCCATGAACAACTCAGCCCTCTGGGAATGAAATCTCTCTCTTACTGAAGAAACGACAATCTTTCTAGCTATGTTATACATCCTGGCCTACCCTATCCAGAGAACGAATTTTCATTCTCTAATACCTTCCTCGCAATTACGGCGAAGGTATTCCTGATGCCCAGGGCCGTCCCGATCGATTGGAACATCCGACTTTGAGTGCTGAAATAACGCACAACATCACACCCAAAGCCAGCCTCTCGGAATAAGCCTGCGATAGCCTCCTGGTCAACGCCATTTCGCGTAACGTGATATTCCGCGTTGTCATAAACCGAGTCAGCCAGATAAACCCCGCGGCTGCGTCGAATGCGTCTCTGAAGACCGCCCCATATATCTCCTTTGAAAATCCGCCAAGAGAAATAGGCCAGGTCGCTAAAAGTCTTTGAGAACTTTCCAACGGTGTCATACCGTAAGGGATCTTGGAAAGAAAAGAATTGCCCATGCGGCGTCAGCAACTCAATGGCTTCCTTGATCAAGCCGAGATAATCTGGTATATGATGCAAGAACGAACTGACGGCAATGATATCGTATTGTTGTCCCCGCCCTTTAAGTGTTTCGTTGATATCTTCGCAGCGCAATTCCAATTTATCACCAAAACGTTCACACTTTCTACGGAGAGCATCGAGTTGACTGCTTGAAATATCAACTGCTATGACTCTTGCGCCAAGCTCTAAGAACAGGAGGGTGACTGAACCTTCACCGGCCCCCAAATCTAATACTCGTGGAGCATCCGAATATCTTGTTGCATAATCGTAGACCTGGGCAAGCAATCTAGTGTAGAGTGTTCTTAGCGAGGCGTGTTTGACGTGTGGGGAGCCATCAATGTAGTCTTTTGTCGCGTTAGAATCATAAGCGGCGATGTTAGCCAAGGCAGTAATTTGGTTAAGCCTTTCATCCATTCGAGTTTCTCCGGAAACGACAAATTGCCACAGGACGAGCCACCTATATTTTCGACACGGAGGATAATCTTCTAATCGCCGGTTAGGCCTGCTATTTTCAGCCGGGCCTCTTGAGCAAGATTGGAATCGGGCGCGAGATTAATCACTGCTTGCCATGCCAACAGCGCTTGGTCAATGTCATTTTCACCAGCATAGGCTTCCCCCAATGCCAACCATGTATCAATCCGCTTTGGCTCAAGCGCCAATGCCTTTTGGAAACAGTTTATAGCTGAGGTCCACCTACGCTCTGCCAGATATATGCGCCCTAAAACCGTCCAGTTATAACCATTGGGCTCCAGAGCAACCGAGATTTCCAACTGATCTATCGCCTCCGGCATTCTCTTCCGAAAGAAGAGCGCATGGCCTAAAACCAGCCGGATGTAGCTTGAGCGCGGGGATGAGGTTACAGCAGTCTCAAGATAATGAATAGCCTGATCAAGGTATTGCGGTTCATGCGGCTTGCGATAGGTATAAATTTCCCCCAGTTTCTTATATAACACAACCGAGGTTGTATCAATCTCCAGAGCCTTCTGATAGTTCGTAATAGCCTGATCCCAGTTTTCTATCGCGCTAAATGTATCGCCGCGCAGCCGGTATATTTTAGCCAGGTTTTTCCTTGAAGCGGCGTAATTCCATTGAATATATGCCTCTTGAAAATAGTTCTCTGCCCGGCGCAGATACAGCAAACGATCGCCGACTAACTCAGGTTCAAGCCTGGAAATATCTGGAATACCTTTCATTAATTCAATGGCACCCAGGTTGTTATATACCAGGCCTCGCCATTCTTGTGTGTACAGCACTAAAATCCCCAGTGCAGTCATCATCATCAAATGCAGCCGAGCGCGCCAATTTCTGCTCATGTTCGAACGCCAATTGAGAAGCTTGAACAGGCCAACGGATTTCCCGTCACCTCAGGCGTTGCTACCCACTGGCGCTTTTCCCAAAATAGTCGTATTTAAGCAGCAGTGGCCATGTTAATGTTGTGACAAGATATTGATGAAACCGCGGCATCTTCATCTGCCATTCTAAATCAGGCCGTATTTCTATCATTCCTTGATCATGTTTATTGGGATTGCCGGCCGGATTGTGACTCAAGGCCAGCCGCACAGTATGGCTATCAACAAAAAAGCTCAGATCAGAGGGGGGTTCCTGTACGTATCGGACTATCGCCTCAATAACTGATTGAGGCTGTCTTACAAAATCCTCGTAGCGGACAAGCAGGTAGTTGTCGCCCGCTGTCTTCAAAGCCTGGGCGAGCAGGTTGCTGAAACCCCAATCCATAGCGGCTCGCAAGGGATTGAGCCTCAGGGTAACTTTGGGTCTCTGCCAGGAGTAAGCGACAGCCCGGCTGTCGCGAACCAGATGCAGCACATACAGATCAAATTCAGGCATCCGCCTGGTCATCCAGGGCGAAATTTGCCACTTCGAGGAGTCAACCACTACTCGACAGCTCGATATTTTCTGAATAGCCTGGTACATCTTCTTCAGAATACCTGAATATTCATCAAGCCAACTTTGATATCTAGGAGTTCTCAACTGCGGCCAGAGCAGCATCGGGATATAACGCCTGAGAAAAAAGGACCTCAAGCGGCCTGAAACCCGTTGAGCATTTTCCCCGCTCCCGAATACATCCTCTAGCACGCTGCCCCAGAAATCACATTGCTTGAATGGCCTGCCGCAGCCGCACAGGCGGTTTTCAGCGAGGCCATGCGTCCAAATTCCATCTAGCTCACCACATCCCCAGAATCCATCGATTTGTCCTAACATCCGGTCAAGCAAAGTGCTTCCACTTCGGCCAGTCCCGGCAATATAAAGGACTTTTATTTTCCCGTTGCTCATCCTGTTTCACCACGCGACGACTAGAGTATTAATGCCCAGCTTCCTCCTGACCAGCGCCGCCATCCACACATTCCACATTATCAACGTCGTCATCGTCGCACATGCTGCGCCAATCATGCCAAACAACGGCGTGAGGACCAGGCTAAGGATGATGTTGAGTAAAGCGCTCCAGCCTAGCACCTGGGCATACAGGCGCTCGTGGCCGGTCATGCTCATCAAGTAACCCACCGACCCGGCGCTGGCGTTGACCAACTGCCCCAGCGCCAGCAGCGCCAGCACCCAGCGGCCTTCCACAAATTCTGGGCCGAACAACTGCAGGATCGGCTCTCCCCAGATAATCAAAATCACCATGAAAGTCAAGGCCGGCCAGGTCAGCCAGTGCGCCGCCAGGCTCACCAGGCGCTGCAGCGCCGCCCGGTCACCCCGGGCGTGCAGCGAGGCAAACATCGGCGCGGCGGAAGTGTTCACCACTAGCAGCATCAGGCTCACCAGCGCGGCCGTCCGTGAGGCGGCGGCGTAGATGCCCGCCTCGCGCGGGCCGAGCAGTGAGCCGGTGATCAGGATATCGGCCTGGTTCATGCTGATGCCAAATACCGCCCCCAACAGGATTGGAAAAGACATTTGCAGCCAGCGGTTTGTCTCATACCGGGGCTGTCGGACCAACACGGCAGGCGGCAGCGCCCGCCGCAACCCCCACAACTGGACGATCACCGTGACCAGCGCCGCCAGGCCAAACATCCCCAGCGCGGTCAGGCCGGTCAGGCGGCCCGCCAGCGCCAGCGGGAGAGAAAATCCCAACGCCAGCACGAGGTGCAGAACGAGTGAGGGGAACAGCGCCAGGGCAATCCGCTGGGCGCCCCGCGTCATCTCCATCTGCAGGGTCATGAGCGCGATCAGCGGCGTCAGCCACAGGCCAACCGCCAGCGACGCGCCGTCAATCCGCTCTGGCCGGATCAGCCAGGCCAGCCCGGCGCCTGTCACCACCAGGACGACCGAGGCCAGCAGCGTCAACTGCCGGCTGCGCCGGACGACGCCGCGCAGCCGGGGCCAATCCTGCGCGACCAGGTATTGTGGGACGAAGCGCAGCGCCCCCGTCGCCAATCCCAGCCCGCCTAGGACGGCGAGCAATTGCGCCCAACTGAGGGCGTAAGTATAGTTGCCAAACTCGACCGGTCCCAGCCAGCGGGCAAAGAACACCTGCGAAAGATACTTGAGGCCGATGCCGGCGCCCTGAATGACGAGCGCGACGCCCGCGCCGCGCGCAAAGACCGCCAGTGTGTCTGGCTGGCGCAGCCGGTGCAAAAGCCGCGGCACGACTTGAGGCACGTTCATCTTCGTCCGTCGCCAGGCTGCCCGGCGTCTCAGCCGCCCACCGCGCCGTCGCCGCCGCGCACGAAGCCTTTCTGCAGCAGGTACTCCAAAATCAGGCGTGCGTTTTCTTCAGGCGAGTAGCGGATTGTATCCAGGACGATTTCTGGATGCAACGGCGGCTCGTAGGGGGCGATCAGGTCCACTAGTCGGCTGCCGTAGGGCGCAATCAACGTCGAAGGAGTGATTATCATAATTCTCCCACACTTGGATCAGTCTAGTTCAAACGAACAGGCTCGGAGTGACGACTTTAGTCGTCGGCTGCCAGCGCTTCACCTAACCCGCGCCTGCGCTGCTCACGTAGCAGCCAGCCACTTTTTCGTTTGTTCATAGCAACGGCGGGCCGTCGCCAGAGCCGTCTCCGCATGCGCTTTCTGGGGCAGCCCT
>DAOTXG010000221.1:0-6102 GCA_034435515.1 Anaerolineales bacterium | reverse complement strand
CGTGAGCGCGGGCCACGAGCGCATCCGCGCCTCAATCCAAAAGGGCGTTGACCTCGGCAAGACCGCGCCCGACGCGGCGGCGATGGCGCTGGCCCGCCTGCATCCCACCCCCCGCCTCGAAGACTGCTCCCCGGCGGACCTGGCCATCGAAGCGGCGCCGGAGGACATGGATTTGAAGCGGGCTTTATTCCGCCGCCTCGACGCGCTCCTCGGCCCGGCTGCCTTGCTCGCCTCCAACACTTCCTCGCTCTCGATCACGGCCCTCGCCGGGTCGGTGAAGCGCCCCGAGCAGTTCCTCGGCCTGCATTTTTTCAACCCGCCGGTGCTCATGGCACTGGTGGAAGTGATCCGCGGCGACCGCACTTCCCCTGAAACGCTGGAGGCCGGCTTGAAGTTCGTGCGCGATTTGGGCAAGACCCTGGTCGCGTGCAAGGACACGCCGGCCTTCATCGTCAACCGCGTGGCGCGCCCGTTCTATGGCGAGGCCCTGCGACTGTTGGGCGAAAATGCCGCCGAGCCGGACGCCATTGACACGCTGATGAAATCGCTCGGCTTCAAGATGGGACCGTTTGAATTGATGGACTTGATCGGTCTGGATGTGAACTTCGCTGTCACGCAGTCGGTCTACAACGCCTTCTTCCACGACCCGCGCTACCGTCCGCACCCCATCCAGCAGCGGATGGTCGAGGCCGGCTTGCTGGGCAGGAAGACGAAGCGAGGATTCTACGAATACCCGTAGTTTTTCGGCCACGAATTACGCGAATTGGCGCGAATGAGTGACTTTCTTCGCGTAATTCGCGCAATTCGCGGCAAGAAAGAAAGCGCCATGACCAACCACAAACACCCTCACGACCAGGATGAGCACGACCACGCCGTCTACGCCAACCCGCACGACGCGCATCACGGGCAGGCGCAGACGCACACGCACGGCGTGGTTGACCCCTCGCTCTTCTCGACCGCGCGGGGCATCGCGGCGCTCAAGTTGTCGCTCGTCAGTCTGTTGGTCACCGCCGCGCTGCAGGTCGTCGTCGTGTACTTCACCGGCAGCGTCGCCCTCCTGGCCGACACCATCCACAACTTCGGCGACGCCTTCACCGCCGTCCCGTTGTGGATTGCCTTCAGCCTGTCGGGCCGCAAGCCGACCAGGCGTTTCACTTACGGCTACGGCAAGGTGGAAGACCTGGCGGGCGTCGTCATCGTCGTCATGATTTTGCTCAGCGCGGTGACCGCCGCCTACGAGTCTATTCAACGCCTTATTCAGCCTCAGGAGGTGAGGTACATCTGGGCCGTGGTCGCGGCGTCCGTTATCGGCTTTCTGGGCAACGAAGCCGTCGCGTACTACCGCATCAAAGTCGGCAAGGAAATTGGGAGCGCGGCGCTGGTGGCGGACGGCTACCACGCCCGCGTGGACGGGTTGACGAGCCTGGCGGTGCTTGCCGGGGCGGTGGGCGTTTATCTCGGCTTCCCCCTCGCCGATCCGCTGGTGGGCCTGCTCATCACCCTCGCCATCCTGCGCATCGTGTGGGACTCGGCTAAGTCCGTGTTCACGCGCCTGCTGGACGGCGTGGACCCGGAAGTGATTGACGAGATGCGCCACGCGGCGAGCCACACGCCGGGGGTCGAGGACGTGACCGGCGTGCGGGTGCGCTGGCTGGGCCACCGCCTGTGCGCCGAGTTGAACATCGCCGTGGCGCCGGGGCTGTCCGTCGAGCAGGGGCATCAGATCGCGATGGACGTCCACCACGAACTGATGCACCATCTGAATTACCTGTCGGGCGCGACCATCCACGTTGACCCGGCCAACGCCTCCGGCGTCGAGCACCACCGGATCGAGGGGCACGAGCACGACGGGATGGCCCCGCATTCGCATTAGCGGAGAAGACGGATTTACAGAATGGACGGATATGTGTTGAAAAACATGGAGGCGGATGAAAGATGCCGGAGCTTCTTCACAAAGAGTTGACGAGTGCAATTATTGGGGCGTATTACGAGGTGTATAACCATACCTCGCGGACGTACCCAGAGCGCCTTTATGAGCGTGCGATGATGGAGGAATTGCATCGGCGTGAGTACCCGGTTTCTCACCAGGACGAATACAGCATCTTTTACAAAGAGCGACTGGTTGGAGTTCAACGCCTTGACTTGTTTGTCGTGCAGGAAGTCGTCGTCGAAAATAAAGTGGCGGAGCGGCTGAGTCCGTTACACAAGGTTCAAGGTTTGTCGTACTTGAAAACAGTGGGAAAGCAGGTTGGATTGATATTCAACTTTGGCGGTGCCAAGCCGGAATTTGACCGGCTATACTACGATCCGGCTCGACAAACCAAGCCATTTGCCGGGGCGGTGGAGGCACCATCGGCTGACTGGCTTTACCCTGAACTGGCCTATTCGATAGTCGGTGGGCTATATGAGGTACATAACGTGCTCGGCCCAGGGTTCATTCATCGTATTTATGCCAATGCCTCTCATCACGAGATGCGCCTGCGCGGGCTGGCCTCCAAGCCGGTAAAACGGATGCAGGTGATGTACAAAGGGGCGACAATCGGCGACATGGCTTTCGGCCATCTTGTCGTCGAAGGCAAAGCAATGGTATTCCCGACCGCAGTAGGGGATATTCATAGCCTCCATTTATCCGACCTGAAAGACTGGATGCGCATCTGCGAGATTCAGCTGGGCATTCTGGCAAACTTCAATGCCGTGCGTCTTGAAGTGGTGTTTGTGCGCGCATGAGGAAGAAGACGGATGTACAGAATGGACGGATTCTGTTCATCGCTGAGTGCAACGCAAGCAGTTGGCCCCTTAATCCGCCCATTCCGTGAATCCGTCTTCTTTTCCCCCCATGCTCCTCTCCTACCTCCGCGCCCTCGCCCTCCAGCCTGTTCCTCCCTCCTCTCTTTCTTTTTCTCTCCTCTCCCTCCACCTCCTCGGCCTCGCCCTCGTCTCCCGCCTCGCCCACTGGCCGCTATGGCTTGCGCCGCTGCTGCTCGCGGCCTTTAGCCTCCCTCAACTTCTGCTCCGGCGCTGGTTGGTCGAGGCGCTCGCCCCGCTTTTTGTTCTATACCTTCTAGCCGCGCTGCGTTTGTTTGTCGTCTACGCTCTCCGGCAGGAGGTTCCGGCGAGCCTGTCGTACGAGTCGGCCCTGGCCGTGAGCGGGGTGTGGGCCGGGCTGATTTACTTGAAGGCCGTTCGACGGCTGCGGTATGCCTGGGTAGCGCTGGCCCTCGCGGCCTCGGCGTGGCTGGCGTATTTGCTGGGGGCCAATCAGCCCGCCGGGGTGACGGGGAGCGACCCGTTTGGGTACGCGCAGATGGGCATTGACCTCGCCCGGCGTGGCACACCGCGTCATCTTTTTCCGCTGGCGCCGTTTGCGGCGGGGCTGGGCCTCCCCACGCTGCCGACGACGCACGTGGGCTACGTTTTGCCTGACGCCCAGGGCCTCGCGCCGACGGTCTGGCCGCCAGGATACAGCGCCTTGCTGGCGATAGCGTATCGGATAGCCGACGAGCGGGGGATGCTCGCGCTGAATACGTGGATCGGGCTGGCGAGCCTGGCGTTGACCCTCGGCCTCACGATCTTGCTTTGCCCCGCGCGGTGGCGGCGTCTCGCCCTGGGCGCAGGGTTGGGGGCAGCCGCCATCGCGGCGACTTCGCCAGAGCAATTCATACGCCTGGTCGTGCCGCTGGCGGACGGCGCGGCGCAGTTGTTCACAACACTTACGGTTGGGGGCTTGCTTTACACAGTACGCTATTTTAACCACACAGAACACAAAGGAGTCCCCAGGAGCGCGAAGTTCTTAAACATCTTCGTGTCCTTCGCGCCTCCTTTGCGCCCTTCGCGGTTAAGCTTGACTCTCGGCCTCCTCACAGGATCAGCCTTAGCAGCCGCCTACTCCATGCGCTACACGCAGATTCTCATCGGGCCGGGCATCCTGGCCGTGGCGTGGGCGGGGATTAGGGGCGCGCCTCGCCGCGCGTTTCTGGCGGCGTTTGTGTTGGGGGCTTTCGTCGGCGCGATCCCGGATGCGGTCTACCGGACATCGCTCTACGGCGCGCCGTGGCGATTCGGGACGGGGGAACTGGCCCTGTTTACGTGGAACGCTTTTCCCGAGGCGCTTTCGCGGTTAGGGGCAGAGTGGCTGTCGGGTCGCGAGTTCGGGTGGCTCTGGGCGCTGGGTGTCGTCGGCGTAGTCTACTTGTGGAAACGTAATCGTTTTGCGCTTTTGGCGCTGACGCTGACCTATGGCCCGCTCGTCGTCTTCCACCTCTGGTATCCCTTTCTGAGGCTGCGCGACCTGCTCTCCGTCTATCCAATGCTCGCGGCGCTGTGCGGGATCGGAGGCGCCGTCGTCGTGCTGACGCTGTGGAGGCGCGGGACAGCCGCGCGGATGGCAGTTATCATTGGGCTATCCGCGCTGGTCGGACTCCGGCTGGCTTCGATGCCAGGCGCCCAACCGGGGTTCTTCACGTTCGGCTATTTGCGCGCCGAGCAGCGGCGGGATTTAGAGCGGATTGACTCGTTGACCGAGCGGGGCGCGGTGATTGCGTGCTCGCTCAACAGCGGCGCGGTGGAACTCTATGGGCGGCGCGAGACCGTGAGGCCAGGGAACCTGCTGCAACCCGGCCTCGGCTGGGGGACGGAACAATGGCTGGCGTTCGTGTCTGCGCTCAGAGACGCGAAGCGTCCCCTCTATCTTTTGATAGACAGCCCCGAAATGGATGCGCCGCTGGAAGCCGTGCGAGCGAGGTATGGCGTGAGACAGGTCGCGGCGCTGCGCCTGCCGGTGTATTTCGCCGGCGGCGGGTCGGAGAATATGACCGTGCCGCTGTATCGCGTTGAGCCTTGACCGTTATCCCGCTCAGGCGTACCATCTGCCCCAATCTATAGCGAATCCCGTTTCGGCTTACGCCGACACCTGACAGGTGTGCGCACACCTGTCAGGTGTCGGTGAAAAAACTATGCCCAAAGTCCCGGTGATGATTTTCAGCGATTACGTTTGACCGTGGTGTTTCATGGCCGAGTCCGGTCTGGACTCGCTCCGCGAGACGCACGAGGTCGAAGTAGAATGGCGCGCGTTTGAATTGCGCCCGGCAGGGACGCCGCCCGTCCCGCCCGAGGTGGAAGCCGTGCACCGCGCCCGTATCGCCGCCGGCTGGCCGCGCGTCCAGGGGATTGCGCGCGAGCGGTTCGGGCTGGAACTGCGGCGGATGGAGGGCGAGGCGCATCATCCGACGCGGCTGGCGCACATCGGGGCAAAGTTTGCGAATGAGCGCGGGAAAGGCCGGGAATATCATCATGCCATGTTCCGCGCGCACTGGCAGGAACTGCGCGATATTTCGTCGCCCGACATGCTGGCCGAGATCGCGACGAGCGTGGGGCTGGACGAGGCCGGGTTCCGCGCGGCGCTCACAGACGAGAATTACACCGTCGCGGTGGAGACGGACGAGTATTGGGCTTGGCAGCAGGGCTTGAGCGGCGTGCCCGCTTTCATCTTTGGCAACCGGTATTTGGTGAGCGGGGCGCAACCGGCAGAGGTGTTGAGGCAGGTGGCTGATACGTGTATTGAGGAAGGATTGACGGTGGAAAAGCTTTAACCGCGAAGGACGCAAAGCGAGCGCAAAGAGCGCCAAGAAAACGAAAAACTTTGCGCTCTTTGCGTTTCTCTTCGCGCTCTTTGTGGTTAAAGGTTGAATGCAGGCATGAAAATTGTCATCGCGGGCGAACTGCCATTAGCCGAAGACCTGCTCAATCTGAGCGTTGCCGCCGGGCACGAGGCGGCGCTGTATCTGGTCGAGTCTTTGCGCGATGCGGAGACGGCGGCCCGGCTGCGCGAGGAGGCGGACACGGCGGACGCGGCGCTGGAGTGCCACAACGAGTCGAAAGCGGGCAAGCGGCAGGTGGTGCAGATGCTCGGCGGGGCCAGAGCCATATTCGTCTCCGCGCTGGCCTGCTCGACGACCGAAGCCGCCAGTTGGGCCGCATACCCGGAGCGGGTGACGGGCTGGGGCGCGCTGCCGCCGCTGGAGAAGGGCGGGATGATCGAAGTCGCCGCCGCGTTGCAAACCGCGCCTGAGGCCACGAGCACGGCCAGAGAGTTTTGGGCGGGCC
>DAOTXG010000220.1:0-3651 GCA_034435515.1 Anaerolineales bacterium | reverse complement strand
GAACGGCAGTGGGACGACAGTGGAAGTGCACGTGTTCGCCTCGTCTGCCGTTGCGCAAGGGACGCCGTGATCATGGAAACGGTCAAGCGGATTTCAATGCGGGGCATGATTCTAATTTGCCTGCTGGCCGTTCTCGCGGCGGCTCTGCCGGTCGGCCGCCTTGACGCTGCGCCAGCGTTAGCCATCTACGGCAACCCGACGACGGTGGGGCCGTTCACTTCTGCGGGGTATGTCAAGGTGTTTGCCAAAATCATGACCGGCACCGGCACTAACCGAATCACCCTGACCCAAGGCGCGCAAACGGCTGTTTTGGATCTTCCAGAATGCCCCAGTGATACCTGTCCCGGAATCAACCTCGGCTTGGTGAGCAGCCTCGCGGTCAGCCCAGGGGATACCATTCAGGTATTCCTGTACAACACAAACGACGGTATGAACGGCGATGGCTGGTCGGACCCCACCGGCACGTGGACCTGCGGCTGGAGGCGCTCGGGGGACGGCGTGCAGGATTTCGGCGATCTGGAGGCGATGGCCGAGGCGAACGGGGCGACGATCATCGCCCGGCAGTGCTGGGAAGACTGGACCGACGCCGATTACAACGATCTGGTTTTGATTATCACCACCGCTCCGCCCGCCTGGTCCCTGGATATTGACTCGGTGTCGCCCGCCAGTCCCCAGCCCGACGGCACGAACGTCACGGTCTCGGCTTCAGCGACGAACGACAACAACGGCACGGGCTTGCAGGACATCCGCTTCTACGTGAACTGTGATCCGGGCGGCGGCACGGGCGGGGCCTGGCATCGCTTCGGCACAGTCAACCTGGGCGGGGCGACCAGCGGCTCCGCGTCGGCGACGCTGGACCCGAACTCAGCCGGCGTGCGGAGCGCGTGCGGAACGGGCAGCGCGCCCCTCACGGGGCAGCATGCCCTGGCGGTCAACGCCTTCTTCACGGCCGACGCCTGGGCCGGCGACTTATACACTGGCGGTCAATGGGCGGCGGTCTGGAGCGCGAACACGGCGGCCCGCGTCCGTTACTTCACCTGGGACTCGACGGCGACGCAGACCACGCACACCCTGGCCGGGACGCCTGGCCTGAACGGGTGGTATGTCTCCGACGTGCAGGTGACGCTGACGGCGGTAGATTTGCCGACGAGCTCCGCCAACGCGGGCATCGCCGCCACTTATCTCGACGGCACAGCCTACACCAGCCCACGCACTTATACTGCACAGGGAACGACCACCTTCAACTATTACTCGGTGGACAGGGCCGGCAATGTCGAGCCGGTCAAAACGGCGTCGTTCAAGATAGACAGCGTTGCGCCGGCGTCCTGGTATTCCCTCTCCGGCACGCTGGGGACGAACGGCTGGTACATCTCGCCGGTGACGTTCACCATGAGCGCCTCGGACGCGACCTCGGGCGTGCTGTCCAAGCTGGTCAGCGTCAACGGCGGCCCCTATGTGGACCTCGGCGCTGGACCCGGGCCGGACAGCTACACCATTTCGGCACAAGGCAATCTGACGGTCCGGTATCGCGCGCGCGACAACGCCGGGAACTACGAGCCGATACGTACGTTGTCGATCAGGATAGACAGCGCGGCCCCGGCCTGTGCGCAGACGAGTTTCACGCCCAATCAGACTGTCTCAGGCATGGTCAACATGCGCGGGAACGCCTCGGACGCGGCCTCGGGCCTGCCGGACAATGCGGTGGACGTGACCTTCGACGGCGGCGCGAGCTTCACCAATCTCTCGACGGCCCCGCCCAGCGGCAGCAGCGTCAACTGGGGGCCGGTCGCATGGGATACGACAACTGTTCCTGATGGGACGTATCTGGTCGGCTGCCGGGCGCGAGACGACGCCGGCAACGTGAGCGGGTGGTCGCTGACGCCGGTCATCGTGAATAACATCCCCGATCTGACGCTCAACCGCGACTATGCGTACCTGCCGCAGTGGGCGCCGAGCGTCGGTCTCCCGGCGCAGACGCTCTGGGGCACAGTGACCGGCGGGGCTGGCGGTCCCTACACCCTGACCATCAAAGTGGTATCCCCTACGGGCCTGTACTCGAAGAACTATACCGTGAGGACGGATGGCAGCGGCAGTTTTGCGCTCACTCCGGCCAAAGCCGGTGATCCCAACTTCGGGACGCAGGAGGCGGGCACGTGGCGGGCGCGGGCGAACTACCAGGGCATCTCATACAGCGCGTGGGTGACGTGGGACGTCGCGTCGTTTACCGTGCACGGAACACACTGAGCATGGAAGGCGCAGGGATCATCGTCGGGCTGGCCGGCCGGCCTGGGGTTGTTCCTGAGTCTGTTGTGGTGGCTGGCCGCTAGCCGCCAGCAACTGACGACTGATGGAGTGAGAGCGGATGAAGCCTGAGCAGATTGTTCCCGGCGCGCTGGGGTTTGTGCTCGGCGCGGCGTTGATTTGTGGGCTGGCCGGCTTGGCCTTTGGCCTGTGGCAAGCCGTCGAGCGGGCGCGGGTGGCGGCGGTGGCCCCGCCGCCGGCGGCTGTGTCGCCGCTGGCGCCGGCGCCCGCTAGCACGCCGACCACGGCGCCGCCGCCGACGCCGGTACTTGGGAGCGCAGGGATCATATCGGCGTCGAGCGCCGAAGCCTTGCTAGAAAGCGCGGCATGGAGCAGCGGGGCGCTCACCGTCACGGTGCGCTTCCGCCAGATTCCGGGCGATTACCTGTTTGAGCCGCCGGTGTTGCGCGCGGGGGAGCAGGAACACCGGCCGACTGAAGAGTCGCTGAAGGCTGCGCGGCTGGCGTTGCTCGGTCTCGTCACAGATAGCGAAGCGCGGGCGCAGTTTGTGTTCGCGGGTGTCCAGCGCGAAAGCGGCGCAGGCGACCTGGTGTTCAATCCGGGATCGCGCCCGGAGAACGTGGTTACTCCGCTAGTGGTCGTGGACGTGACATGGTCGCCTGCGCTAACGCCCACGCCAAGGAATTGAGATGCTGAGCTGGCCTGACATTTCTGTGCTGGCGCGGATGCCCAACCTGGTTTTGTTCTCGCTGGCGGCGCTGGCGGTGTTATCCCTGCTCATGCGCTCCTCGACAGGCGCGCTGGCCGGGGCGGGCATGATGGCGGGGCTGACGCTCACCGCGCCGGCGCTCGTGCAGGTGTGGATCGGCCGGCAAGTGATGAAGCAGATCGAGGGCGTGGTGGCCGGCAGTGTCGTCGGCCTGATCGCTGTCATCCAGGACGGGACAGATTGAGCAGATGAGCATGGACACGCTGATCCTCTGGCTCACGGACGGCGTGACCTATCTGGCCAACGGCGTGCTGCTCATCGCCTATTTCCTGTTCGAGCGCGGGCCGCACCTGATCTCGGTTCTCGCAGCTGTGCTGCTCGCGCTGACGTTTGACCATCTGGCGCAGCAGGAAGCGGTCTTCGCGCCGCAGCGTTATCCTTCGGCTTCGCTCAGGACGGACGCAGTGGGCGCTGTGCGGGGGCAAGGAGCGCCGCGCACGGCGCAGGCTGTGACGCTCGCGGCGCTGGGCTTGTGGCTCGCGGCGACGTGGACGTTTGGCGCGCCAGTGCCGTTCATCGGCGCGGCGATGTGGACCTTCGGCTGGCTGCTCATGCTGATGATGCCCCAACAGCGGTGGTCGCTGCTGTGGACGATGAAGGGGTATCTCATCCTGTACAGC
>DAOTXG010000219.1:0-5687 GCA_034435515.1 Anaerolineales bacterium | reverse complement strand
TGGCTGGGGTTGGCGACGAGATTCAATTCCCGCAGTAATTCGTCATTCGACAAACCTCTCCACCCCGGCTGATGCCGCCGGGCGAGCGCGGCGACCGCGCCCAGCAGCGCCTCAAAGCGTTTGCTGTCGTTGAACAGGCGCACGCTGAACACGCGATAGGGCGTCTCCTCGCGCACGTCGTCGAGCGCAGCCAGCACGGTCAGCAAATCGCGGTTGAACTCGTCGCCCGCAGGGGCCAAACTGAAAGGCGCGGGTGATTTTTCGGCTTTCAGGCGGTCGAGGGCGTGCTGCACGGCGCGCAGACGCCAGCCGTCGAAACGGAAACGCTCACTCAACAGCAAGTCGGTCAGGCGGTTGCGGCGCGCGGATTGTGGAATCCGGTTGAGCAGGGCGAAAACTGATTCCGCGCGGTCGGGGGCGAGGGCGACCGAGGCGAGCAAGTGCCCCTTCTCGCCCGGCAGCCAGGTCAGCGTCACCACGCCCGCCTGTTCAAGCGCCTGTAATTGGGAATTGGCGATTTGGCGCGGGGCGGGGTCGGTCTGGCTGAAGTAGGCGGGGAGGGAGTGGGCGTCGAGGGCGAAGCGGATGGCGCGGCGACTCCCCCTCACCCCCGCCCCCTCTCCCGCCGGGAGAGGGGAGAATGCACGGCGCTCGTAGGCGTCGAGCAAGGCGTGGAGGATAGAGGCGACGCCAGGGGAGGGGACAAAAGAGGCGATAAGTTCGGTCACTAAGGTCCGAGCAATTCGTGAAGATGAGCGGCTGTTTCGGTTTCAGGGTCAACTGATTTTACCCCATCCGCCCGTTTTCGCCCTCCAACTCCCTCATCATCTCCGCCTTGTCAATCTCAATCACAAACGAGTGACTGTTCTTACGGACAACCGTGCGCACGGAGTCCACGTGGGCGAGGAGCGCGCCGGATTTGTCCGGCGGGGTGGCCAGCAGGACTTGCAGGCCGGTGTCGCGCATGAATTGCAGCGCGCTGGCCGTGCGCGCGGTGTCCATTTTGGAAAACGCTTCGTCAAACAGCGCCAGGCGGATGGTGTCCGAGGGGCGCGGCTGGTTCAGGCGGTAAGCCTGCGCGAAGGAGGCCGCCATCGCCACGTAGAACGGCGTGGTGGTCTCGCCGCCCGACTTCTTGGCGTTGATCTGGCTGAGGAGCGCGCGGTCGCCGTTGGGGTAATGGATGCGGATGTCGTATTCGAGGTAGTTGCGGTAGTCCTGCAGCTCGCGCAGCTCGACGGCGGCCTCGTCCTGCTGGCCGCGCGTGAGCCGCTCGAAGAGCAAATCCCAACCCGCCTGGTGCTTCTGCCGGAAGTCGGACTCGAAGAGCGAGTCGCCTAAAATCTGCTGGCTGTCCATCACCATGTCGTAGACCTGCTTGAGCGCGGGCGCGGCGCGGGTGATGAACTCGAACCGCTCGCCGCCGAAGCGCAAGTCGCGGAGCGTCGCGTTGAGGTAGTCCAGCTGCTGGCGCGCGTCCTCGATCTGCTCCCGCAGGCGGTGGATGAAATTCTCGACCAATTCCTGCTCGGCCAGCGCGCGTTGGGCGGCGATGCGCGCCTCGTACTGCGGCAGTTCCGATTGGACGAACCGCTCGCGTTCCTGCGCGTAACGCGCCGCGCCCTCGTCCTCGTCGTAGCCGAAATCGTAGCGCAGGCTGTAAGCCTGCTTGGCCTCGCGCAGTTTGTCGCGGCTCCGGGCCTCGGCGGTCTGATAATCGCCCTCGTAGCGCGCGGCGTTCGTCAGCACCGTCTCCAGCGGTTGGCGCTCGCGGCGGCGCTCGTACTCCTTTTCAATCTCCTCCCGCAGATCTGCGGCGCCTTCGGCGGCGAGGAATTGACTCGCGCTTTGCAGGGCTTCGTCCGCGGCGCGCTCCAGGCGCGGGAGGGCTTCGCCCTCGAGGGCCTGCGCCGTCGCCTGCCATTGGCCGATCTGCTGATCCAGCTGTTTCGCCTCGGCCTGCGCGCGGTCGTATTCGGCCTGACGGCGCTCGGCGGCCGCGCGCAGGGCCTCGATCGATTGGCGGTCGAGGCGGCCCAGTTCGGAACGGAGGGCGCGCAGCTGCGCGGCGAGTTCCGGCAAGGCCCCCAGCGCCGCGCGGGCGTGGTCCAACTCCAGCAGGGGGCGCACTTTGTCGCGGGTGAGCGCCAGACGCTCGCGCACCGCGGCCAGCCGGTCATTCAGCACGGCTAGTTCCCCGGCAATCTCTGTCAGGCGGGCTTCGCGCTGCTCAATCTGGCGCGGCAGGGCGCGCTCGCCGATGAACCAGCGGCGATAGATGCGCGGGTTGAGGTGGCTGGTCGTGAAGTTGCGCCGGACGAAACACTCGCGGGTAACGGCAGTGCGCTCGTCGCGCAGGGCTTCAAGCGAATCACATTTGACGTAGTGGCCGAGCAGCAAATCCACCAGGGCGCGGGCGGCGGGGTGTTCGGTCTGGATTTCGACGGCCAGGGAGTTCCTGGCGGAAGATCGCCGCGCCGCCTCGGCGAGAAGGCGCTCAGAGTCGAGCAGGCCAACGCCGTGCAGGTTATCCCGGTGGCGGCGCTCGCGGTAGAGTTTCATCGCGGCGTTGTAGCGCCGGGGCGGGACGAGCAGCGTGAAGCGGTTGTGGCCGAGCACGCCCTCGACGGCGTCCTGCCATTTCTCGTCGGGGACCTGGAGCGCAGCGCAGAGGAAGATGACTTCGTCGGCGCTCAGGCCCAGCTCGGCGCGGAGCAGGCGGCGCAGGCGCGCGGCTTCCGGGGCTTCGGCCTCGTAGCTGGCTTCGCGGTCGCCCGCGCGGAGCTGGCGGATGGCGGCGTCGAGTTGCGCGGCCTCCTCGCGCAAGAGGCGCGCCTGTTCGTTCAGAAGAGTCTCTTGGGCGGCATAATCGTTGCCGAGAGAGGTGATTTGTGTCTGGTAACTCGTAATTGCCGCCGAAGGGTCGGCGATGAACTCGTCAATCGGGGGCGGGACGGATTTGCCATCGGCGATCAGCCACTCGCGGAGGCGTCTGGCATCTTCGGTTTCGCCAGCCAGAGACCGGGCAAGCCGAGCCTCCAGTTCCTTGAGTTCCTTCAGTTCCTTGTCCACCGCCGCGATTTTCTCGCGCAGTTCTTTCTCGCGGCGGGCGGCGGCGTCCGATTGCAGGGCCACCTGCGCCTCCACGAGGGCGGCCTGCGCACGTTTGAGGGCTTCGGCCAGCTCGTCGCGCTGCAAGTTGGCGCGGCTGAGGGCCAGGCGGACTTCGTCCAGTTCGAGCCGCCGTGCCCGGAGCGCGGCCACGTACGCATCGCCTTGCGCGCGGCGCTGTATGTAACCGTTGGTGATACGGCGGCGGCGGTGGGCGGCGCGCTCGGCGTCGAACTCGCCGATCTGGGTGAGGGCGTCGATGCGGTCGCGCACGTCGGCGGCGAGCTGCTCGAAATGGCGCAGAGTCTCGAGCTGCTCTTGCAGGTTCTTCACGTCCACCAGGCTTTCGTCGAGCAGGTAGTCCATGACGAAGCGGCGGATGTCGGTGAGCGGGGTGAAGGCGAGGCCCTTGACGATCTTGGCCGGGAACGAGTCGCGCAGCTGGCCGAGGCGGTTGAGGAGGTGGAAACGGTAATCTTCCACCCGGTTGAAGACCTCGGCGCGCGCGCCGCGCGGCAGGCGGAAGTGTTCGAGGTGCCGCTTGAAGGCGCGGGCGTCGTACACGCGGCCCGGCGGGTCCTCCCGGCGCAGGAACCAATCGTCATTCAGCGCCGCGTTGTGGACGACGAAGTACGTGACCTCCGGGCTGCGGCCATCCTCGAAAGCGTCAATCACCGCGCCGTGGACGAAGAAGGTGTCGTCCGGGTTGCGAAATTCGAGCGCGACCACGCCTGTGCAGTCGCCGCGCAGGTAGCGCTGGCCCTCCGTGCCCAGTTCGCCCCGCACGTAGGCGGCGAGCGAGCGTTTGCCGCCCGCCAGCGCGGCCTGGTTGAACTTCACGTCACGCTGCCCGCCGACGAGCGCGAATTGCACCGCGTCGAGAATCGTGGACTTCCCCGCGCCGTTGACGCCGATGAAGTAGGTGGTGCCCTGGCAGGTGATGGTCGTATTCTCGAAGAGATGCCAGTTGACGAGGCGGATGCGGGTTAAAGTCTTCATGGTCGAGTAGTCCGGTGGTCGAGTAGTCGGGTAGTTAGGTGGTTGGGTGGTTGGGTGGTTAAGTGGTTGGGTGGTTAGGTGGTTGGACAGCGGGTCAGTCCCACCAGAAAGTGACGAGGCGTTGGTGTTCGAGGCCGCCCGTGCCCAGTTTGTGTTCGGTTTCGTCACGGCTATACGTGACGACCTCGGCTGCCCATTCTTCGCCCATCTCGGCCAGTCGGCGAGCGTTTTCCTCGTTCGTTGCCAGGACGTAGAGCGTGTCGGTGTTCCAGATGTTCTCCGGCAGGTCGCGCAGTTTTATCAGTTGCATGATCGGATGGTTGTCCAACAAAACGGCTTCCCACCAGTCGCGCTGCTCAAGCAAGTCTTGAAAGACCTGCTCGCCGTCAAAGGCATTATGCTGAGAGCGGCGGATGAGCTCCAGTTGAATTTCCTGAACAGTGGCCCCGCTCAGGCTAAGCGAGTTCGATGTCATATGACGCTCTCCTTCTCACTCCACCGTCAGCCGCGCCGGGCGCGCAGACGCTTCGCCGCCGTCTTGTCCAGCACCTCTGCCTGTTCTTCCGGGCCGTCGAGGAAAAGGGGGAGTTTGTTGAGGACGTTGCGCCCCAGAATCACATCGGCGGCGTTTTCGTCGCCTGCGATATACACGCCTGGCAACCGCAGGCCATTAATCTCTATGTCCACTAGATAAAGCGTGACCGGATGGCGCTCTCCCCATTGGGTCACCAGAGCAGTTTCGATAGCCTTGATTGCCCCTAATTGCTCTAACATCCATTCCGGCGCAATCGTCATATCCGCGCCAGTATCTACAATCGCTTCCATAGACGCAGTTCCAGCCGCTCCACCCAGGCGGTTCAGACGCACTCGCAAGGCCGGCATCGGCGGCGTATAACCAGGGCGGAGAAAGGCGGTGCTCATGATGATGGCTCGCTCAAGCGAGTGCTGATGACCTTGTATTCGCGAACAGGAGTTTGAGTGACCTGCGCGATGACAATCGGCAGGTCCGCATATTCCGTCTGAACGCGTAAGGCGAGTTGGCTAACGTCGCTGTCATGATCTAACACGGCGTCATCGTAAAAGGCCACGAACTCGTCTGGGTATTGAGCGTAGAGCTCAGCGTGCTTCGCCCAGAAGCGGCGAGTTTGCTCGGCCAGGCGCGCGCGGTGCAGGGCGGCCTGTTGCTTGCGCAGCCAGTCCGCTGCCAGGGCCTCGACCGTTGTGCCGGTGAGTTCCGCCTCGCGGCGCAATGTCTCGTCCAGGTCCGGGGGGAGGTTGATAGCCGTCATGATTTCTTCTCCTCTTCAACGGCAGTGTATCATATCCTTCACGCCGTTTCCTCGGCTTCTTCTTCCATCTCCGCTCCATCGGATAATCCCTTCCGGTATTTCCTCACCCACGCCTCCATCTCGTCCGCCGTTTTGACGGGCAGGATCAGGCGCACCGAGCCGCGCAGGCGCAGGCGGGCGTCGGCGTCGCGCACGTTGATGGCGTGGCCGTCGAGCGTCTCGACCAGGCCCATGGCGCGCAGGCGCTTGAGCATGTTCTCGTACTGGACGATGCCGAGGTCGCGTTCT